>JBAXUL010000099.1:0-14170 GCA_037129695.1 Prolixibacteraceae bacterium | reverse complement strand
TGACATTTTGATGAAATCGAACGAGATATTTAAAAAATACCCAATGGTGTAATTTTTGAAAACCCGGTTCTGCCGGGTTTTTTTATGCCTTGTCAGGAAAAAAAGTGACAGAAACCAGATCACTGGATCATGAATCTGGCAGGATTTGACCTACCAAACCCCTACCTGAGAGAGAAGAAATTCGCTTACCTGGTTGGAGGCACAAATCGCAAGTAATCTAATTTAAAAGTCTTACGTTTTGATATCCATTTTTAGTGATTCAATGGTCTGATATCCCCATTTTCCATCTGCAGAACTGCAGAAATTTCTCCTGTTTTGTTTGAAAATATGATTTATAACATGTTTTTCCTCTTGTGTGCTCAAAATGAATGATTTAATTTAGTAGAACCTTATCCGGTATTTATTTTATTCCTTTAAAATTACCGTTATGGAACTACACAGACGTATCGTTGAATTAGCCGACCTCCACGGACGAACACGCGAAAGTCTACTGCCCATCCTCCAGGGTGTTGTAGAACAAGAAAATTACCTCTCCAAGAGATCGATGGCGGAAATTGCCAGGGAACTGGATCTGCCGGCGGCTGAAGTCTATGGCACAGCAACCTTTTACTCCTTTCTTGAATATCGGAAGATGGGAAAATTCACCATCAGGGTATGTAAGACCATATCCTGTTCGATGAAAGGGAAAAACCAGATAATACTGGCAATCAAGGATATGCTTAAACTTGAAGTTGGCCAGACGACACCCGACGGGAGGTTTAGTCTGGTGCAGACCAATTGTCTGGGGTGGTGCCACAAGGCACCTGCCATGGTGATTAACAACGTAGTGTTTACCGACCTGACGCCCGAGAAGGTCAGGGAGATTCTTGGCGAATACATGAAGAAAGAAGTCTGATCAACTGTTGTGCTGATGTACTGTAAAAAAAATGGTTTACAGCATCAACAGAACTCCACGGCAAGTTCACCAAACGAAACCAAAATCAAGGATCAAAAGACCGTTTAATTGCTTCAAATACTTAATACATCAAGTGATGAACGAGCAACATCTGTTATTAAAGAGGGTCGATTTCATTTTTGTGCACGATACCGACTGGGAAAATATCCTTCTAAAAACGATTCATCGTCCCAAACAGGAACTGATTAATGAATTAATTAGTTCCGAGTTGAAAGGGCGCGGAGGGGCAGGATTCCCGACAGGTTTGAAATGGAAACTGACATCCGAAGCAAAAGGAGCAGAAAAATACGTCATCTGCAATGCCGATGAAGGTGAACCGGGAACCTTCAAAGACCGCGAAATTCTCACCAAAGTACCCTACAAGGTACTGACAGCCATGGCCGTATGTGGTTTCATCGTAGGTGCCAAAAACGGCATCATCTACCTTCGGGGTGAATACAAATTTCTGGAGCAACCACTCAATGAGGCGATCAACGAATTCAGCTACTACTGCAAAAAGATCAACCTCGACTTCAACATCCGGATCTTCATGGGAAGCGGAGCCTACATCTGCGGAGAAGAAACGGCCCTTTTCGAATCTCTTGAAGGCAAGAGGGGCGAGCCACGCAACAAACCTCCCTACCCTTCCGTCTCAGGATTCCGAAACCAGCCTACCGTCATCAACAATGTAGAGACTCTGGCCCATACCTATACGATTTTTAAATATGGAGCCAAGAAGTTTTATGACCTCGGTGTTCAGTATTCCAGAGGTTCCAAATTATTTTCAGTCTCTGGCGACACGCCCAAACCGGGCATCTATGAACTCGAGCTTGGGATGAGCCTTGAGGATTTCGTGGATGAATTCGGGGATGGAGATACCAAAGCCGTGCAGGTAGGCGGAGCCTCCGGATTTTTGGTACCCCGGAAAAAATTTGGGGAAACAGCCATCGGCTACCAGGGAAAACTGGTAGGGATTTCGCTTCCTACCGGAGGATCGATGATGCTTTTCAACAGTTCACGTTCCATGTACAATCTGCTTGACAACTACCTCGAGTTTTTCAGGGAAGAGTCATGTGGTCAGTGTACCCCTTGCCGCATCGGCTGCCAGCAGCTCCTTGCCGGAATAAAAGCAGTAAAAAAAGGAGAAAGACCGGCCACCTACCTCGACAAACTGCTTAAACTAAGCGAAACGATGCAGTTCACGGCCAAATGTGGATTGGGACAATCTGTAGCCAATTCATTTGCATCCATCGTAGAAAATTTTCGGGAGGAGATGATTTATTAATTCGACGATTCAACAATGAATAGGGTTCCTGAGCCTGTCGAAGGTTCGAAGGGTCCAAAACCAAAATTCAAAAAATCATGGCTGAAACCATACATATCACGATCAACGGAATCTCTGTCGAAGTGGACGAGAAAACGGTTATACTGGATGCGGCTAAAAAAATCAATGTAGTCATTCCCACTTTATGCTACCACCAGGATATCTGTGTCGCCGGAAACTGCAGGGTTTGCCTCGTAGAAATCGCGGGTCAGAAAAGACTTGCTGCAGCCTGCGCCACTCCCTGTGAAGAGGGAATGGATATTCTGACCAACAGTTTAAAGGTTAGAAATTGCAGGAAACACATCATTGAGCTGCTGCTCTCCGAACACAATTCCGATTGTACCAAATGCTACAAAAATGGAAAGTGTGAACTTCAGTTACTGGCCTCGGAATACAAAATAATGACACAGGACTTCATTGAACTGTATAAGGAAAAAGCACACACAATAGACAACTTCTCCCCGAGTATTGTAAAAGACGACAGCAAGTGTATCCGCTGTCAACGGTGTGTCAGAACCTGCGAGGAACTTCAGGGCGTCAATGCATTGGCAGTTGCCTACAAGGGCCATGAGATGAAGATCTCGACCTTCTATGAAAAATCAATGAATGAAGTAGTCTGCACCAACTGCGGTCAATGCGTGAACCGGTGTCCGACCGGTGCACTGGTTGAAAAAAACTATATCGAAGAAGTGTGGGAAGCCATTTCAAACCCGGATTTGCATGTGGTTGTGCAGACGGCTCCTGCCGTAAGGGTTGGACTTGGTGAAGAACTGGGATATCCTGTAGGAAACAGGGTGACCGGGAAAATGGTATCTGCGTTGAAAAGACTTGGCTTCGATGCGGTGCTTGACACGGATTTCACGGCCGACCTGACTATCATCGAAGAAGGAACAGAGTTGCTGGGGCGTTTGAAGAAAGCCCTTGTCGACAAAGAAAATGTCGCATTGCCCATGGCCACCTCATGCTCACCCGGATGGATCAAATACATCGAACACATTTATCCTGAGTATCTGCCCAATTTATCCACCTGCAAATCGCCGCAGCAAATGTTCGGCGCCTTGCTGAAAACTTACTATGCCAAAGCCCGAAACATCGATCCCCGAAAAATAGTATCAGTTTCAGTGATGCCGTGCACAGCCAAGAAATTCGAAGCGGCAAGACCTGAGATGCATGACAGTGGCTACCGCGATGTAGACTTTGTGCTGACCACACGTGAACTCGCCATCATGATCAAACAGGCCGGAATCAATTTCGTCCAGCTTGAAGACATGGAATTCGATCGTCTGATGGGCGAATCGACCGGAGCTGCAGTCATTTTCGGTGCCACCGGAGGAGTGATGGAGGCCGCGCTCAGAACTGTCTATGAGATTGTAACCGGACGGGAAATACCTTTTAAAAATCTGCTGGTGCTTCCCATCAGGGGCATGGAAGGAGTCAAAATGTGTTCTGTGAAGATTGAAGGGACACTCGAGGAATGGAAATTCCTGGAAGGAGTTGAATTGAATTGTGCCGTGGCACATGGATTAACCAATGCCAAAAAAGTAATGGACTCGGTCAAAAACGGCACAGCGACCTTCCATTTTCTGGAAGTGATGGCTTGTCCGGGTGGATGCCTTGGAGGCGGCGGACAGCCCATCCCCACCAACTCCGAAATCAGAAAAAAACGGGCGGCAGCCATTTATGCCGAAGACATGGGAAAATCCATCCGCAAATCGCATGAAAACCCTGAAGTCATCAAAATTTACAACGACTTTTTGGGCAAGCCATCGGGTGAATTGTCTCACAAATTATTACATACCACCTATCAAATTAGGGAAAGAACCTAGTCCGGAAACCCAATTTTAGCGTATATTTGCAGTTCAATACTACATCATGGGAGTTTCTGGCATTAAAGAATGGAAAGAGGGTATCATCAACAATTCTGAGATTGACAAATACCTTGTGGACGGGAAAGACTATATCGATAATCAGTCGATTTTTGAAACCCTGAATCGGAACAGTCAACCCGATGCCCATTTCATCAGGGATATCCTGCAAAAATCACTTTCCATCGTCACACTTGATACGGAAGAAACAGCAGCACTGTTGCAGGTAAAGGATCCGGAACTCTGGAACGAAATCAACCAAACAGCCCTGGAGGTCAAGAAAAAGGTATACGACAACCGGATCGTCTTCTTTGCGCCGTTGTATTGTGCGAATCATTGCGTGAACAATTGTGCCTATTGTGGCTTCCGCGAAGCGAATACGCTGGAAAAGAGACGCATTTTGACGATGGAGGAAGTCAGACGGGAGACTGCTTCCGTTTTGAAAGAGGGTCACAAAAGGTTGATATTGGTCTTTGGAGAACATCCGTCCACGGATGTGGATTACATGGTTGATTGCATCCAAAATGTTTATTCAGTTAAAGAGATAGCCCCTAATTCCGGTCAGCCGACCAATATTCGCAGGGTCAATATCAATGCCGCCCCGATGGAAATGGCAAAGCTTAAAAAGCTGAAAGATGCCGGAATCGGCACTTATCAGGTATTTCAGGAAACCTACCATCGCGAAACTTTCGAAAAAGTACACCCAAAAAATACACTGAAAGGAAATTACCGCTGGAGGCTGTATGCCTTGCACCGTGCCCTGGAAGCCGGTCTGGACGATGTAGCCATCGGTGCCCTCTTTGGCCTTTACGACTGGAAATTTGAGGTGATGGGACTGCTGCGGCATACCCATGACCTTGAACGTCAGTTTGGTATCGGACCTCATACCATTTCATTTCCACGCATGACCCCGGCCTTGGGATCCTGGCTGAGCGACCATTCCGAATATGAAGTATCTGATGAGAATTTCAAAAAGGTAGTTGCTGTGCTGCGTCTTTCTGTTCCCACTGCCGGATTGATCGTAACTGCAAGGGAAAAGGCCGCCATCAAAAGGGAAGTTCTTCAACTTGGCTGTACCCAGACTGATGCCTCAACCCGTATCGGCATCGGCGCTTACAGTGACCAGAAAAAGGAGTTAAACAAGGACAAGGAACAATTTACAATCGGTGATCCCCGTGATCTCGACGAAGTCATCCGGGAGGTTGCCGAACTTGGGTATATTTCCTCCTTCTGCACGGCAGGATATCGTTGCGGCCGAACGGGCGAAACCATCATGGGTATGCTGAGCCACTGTGTTGAGAGCAAATTCTGTAAACTCAATGCCGTATTGACCTACCGTGAATATTTAAACGATTATGCCTCCCCTGCGACTAAAAATATTGGAGAAGAACTGATTAAAAAGGAGATCGCCGAAATTGAAGGGAATGAATATTTCCGGAATAAACCTCACCTGCTTACCCGATTCCGCCAGGATTACAGTGAAATCCTTCTGGGTAAAAGAGATCTCTATATTTGAAAAATCCTGGTTAATTGAAAATGGCAATTTTGCTACCGATCTCCGCCTATGGCATTGATTGGCAGCTTAGACCTTCAAATTAACAATTTTTGTGAAAGAATCACGGAAGGATAGGGACTAAAAACTGTAAAGATTGCTATTTTCGTAGTCTGATTGATAGTTAGTAAAGAAAAATCCAAAACCAAAATCCAGTTAAAAATGAAATTGACGAGTTTTGATAGATTTCAAAATATTTTTGCAGCCTTGGTCATTCCCATTGCTTTTGTCATCGCTTTGTTGGTGTACTTCCTGATCATGGGGGCGCCATCCAATTTCCAGGGAAATAATCCCGAAAATTCTCCACTGCAAGGAAATTTTCTAGGCATTATCTACAAGGGAGGGTACATTGTTCCCATCCTGATGACCCTGCTGTTGACGGTGATGACCTTCTCGCTCGAAAGGTATTATACCATCGGAAAAGCGCACGGAAATGTTGCTCCTGTCAAATTTGTGGCCAGGTTAAAAGTATATCTTGCTGCCGATGATATCAAAGGTGCCAAGGCTGAATGTGATTTGGTACAGGGATCAGTAGCAAATGTCGCCAAATCGACACTTGATAAATATGAACAGGTGGAAAAGGATACGATCATGACCAAAGAACAGAAGATCCTTGATATCGAGAAAAATATCGAAGAAGCCATTTCACTTGAACTTCCCGGATTGGAGGAGAATTTACCGGCTCTGGCCACCATCACCTCCCTTGCAACTTTATTGGGGTTATTGGGTACAGTTCTTGGGATGATCAGGTCATTTGCCGCCATGGCCAATGCCGGGGCGCCTGATTCTGTGGCACTGGCAAACGGCATTTCGGAAGCCCTGGTCAATACCGCATTTGGTATAGCCTCTGCCGCTCTGGCCATGGTTTCATACAGTTATTTCACCACAAAAATCGATAAACTGACTTACGCCATCGACGAGGCAAGTTACAGCATCGTTCAAACTTTTGCCGCAAAACACTAACCCTACGACAGGCTCAGAGACCGGAGTTTGATAGAACATCATTGTAATTTGATCAAAATGCCTAAAGTAAAAATACACCGGAAAAGTCCTATAATAGACATGACAGCGATGTGCGATGTGGCCTTCCTGCTGCTTACGTTTTTTATGCTTACATCGAATTTTACCCGGAAAGAGGCCACCGCAATCAATACCCCGACTTCCATCTCTGAAATAAAAATGCCGGAACGTAACATCATGTTGATTCTGGTGGATCCAATGGGAAAAGTGTTTTTTGGCATTGACGGACAAGACAACCGGATCGCATTGCTGAATAAAATGGCAAGTTCCCGGAACCTCACATTTGATCAGAATGAATTGAAAGAATTCAGTTTGATCAACAGCTTTGGTATTCCGATCGACAGGATGAGAACCTTCCTTGCCCTTTCACCTGAAGAACGCAATGATCCGGCCATTTCTGCAGGTATACCCTGCGATTCGACTGACAATCAGTTCAGGTACTGGGTTGAAGCGGCACGAAGCATTAATCCGGATTACAAGATCGCCATCAAGGCTGACCAGTCAACGCCCTACCCTGTCATTAAAAAGCTGATGAATACCTTGCAGGACCTGAAAGAAAACAGGTACAACCTGATAACGAGCCTCGAATCGGCAGAAGATCTTGAAATTAAACCATAAAATTCATGTCTGAGATAGCTCAAAATCATAGGATAGGCAGAAAAAAAGGAAGATCAAAAAAATTATCGACCCGGGTTGACTTTACACCCATGGTCGACCTTGGATTTTTACTGATTACCTTCTTCATGCTCGCTACCACCCTGAATAAACCTCAGACCATGGAGATTGCCTTGCCTTCAAAAGATAAATCAAAGGAAGAGGAGCAAACGAAGGTGAAGGCATCAAGGGCTGTTACCATTCTGTTGGGAAAGGACAACAAGGTCTATTATTACGAGGGAACCCGCGAGAACGGAATCGATCCTGTATTGAAAATCTCCGATTTTTCTCCGAAAGGCCTGCGTCATTTCCTGATTGAAAAAAATTATGATGTGATGTTCAGAATCAATGAGCTGAAGGCAGATAAGGACAAAAAAAGGTTTTCGGAGGAAGAATTTGAAAAACAGAAAGCCGAAATCGTCAAGGATAAAAAAGCGCCGATTGTACTGATCAAAGCATCGGATGATTCGGTGTACCGCAATTTGATTGATGTTCTTGACGAAATGGCAATTTGTAACATCGACCGTTACGCCATTGTTGATATTTCACCATTCGATCTTGATTTAATCGCGAAACTGAATGCCGAAAAATTGACTGCGAATGACACCAAATAACAACCTTTTTTCGGAAGAGTGGTGTGATCTTGTCTTTGATCCAAGATACCGCACTTACGGCGGATACGAATTGAGGACAAATTCATCCAAAAGACATTTCAAGTCATTGTTGATTGCAGGATTTTTATTCATTCTTGTTGTTTCAACCCCTTTTCTGTTCAGGCAGTTCTTTCCTAAAAAAGTAGAAAAAGAAACCAGGGTCAGAATCCTGACCAACATCAAGCTAGAACCTCCGAAGGAGAATGAGATACTGAAGGAAGTGCCACTACCCCCTGAACCACTCAGAAATACCGTTAAATTCACGCTTCCGGAAATCAAACCTGATGAACAGGTGACAGAAGAACCTCCGCCAACCCAAAAAGAGGTCATCGACCAGAAAGGGGTAATTGGTGCTGCCAGTTTTGACAAGGGAACGGATGATGTGGGTGCCCCTTCAGCTACAAGTGATCAATCCAAAATTGCAGGAGATGCTGAGGTGACGTACACAACGGTCGACCAGATGCCCCAATTCCCGGGAGGCGAAAGGGAGATGCTCAGATTTATCAAGAACAACCTTCGCTATCCGATGACAGCACAGGAAAACGGTGTTCAGGGCACCGTCATCCTCAATTTTGTCGTAGACAGGGAAGGCAGGATCATCAACATCAAGGTTGTTAAACCAATTGGATATGGTTGCGATGAGGAATCGGTGCGGGTTCTTCAGAAAATGCCACCCTGGACTCCCGGCAAACAAAGAGGTCAAACCGTCCTGGTCAGTTTCACGATGCCGATCAGGTTTGTATTGAATTAGTGGTTGAAAATATCTTTGCGAGACAAGATCGAATTGATACAGCATGAGAATATCTTTTTTTTTATTGATCGTCCTGATTTTTGCTACCGGATGCCGTTTCTTCAAAGGAGATCCTTACAAGAACACCACCATCTCGGGAACTACTTCCATCGCAGTAGATGAAACTTTTCGTCCGGTGATAGAAGCGGAGATTGACTTATTCAAAGGAATTTACGGATATTCAGAAATCAAAGCTTCCTATCTTCCTGAAAATGAAGCATTCGAAAAATTGATTAAAGACAGTGTCCAACTCATTGTAGCCTCCCGCAAACTCACTCCCGATGAAATTTCAGCCATTGATCTGCTGAGACTTTACCCTAAACAGCTCAAAGTGGGCACAGATGCCATTGCGCTGATTGTTCATCCTTCCTGCAAGGATTCGTTGATCTCGCTGCAACAAATAAGGGAGATACTGGAAGGGAAAATCACAAAATGGAGCCAGTTGAACCCTGCCCTGCCTCCGGTGCCGATCAGGGTACTTTTCGACCATGCGAAATCAGGAATCGTTCGATACCTGGCAGATTCTGTCTGTCAAGGCAATTTTTCGACGGTCCATGCATCTGCCCTTTCCTACAACCGCGATGTGATCGAATATACCGCTTCCCATCCGGATGTGCTTGGTTTCATAGGCGTCAGCTGGATCAGCAATAAAAACGACTCCCTGCATCTTTCTTTTCACAGAAGAATCAGGGTGCTCTCCGTCAGCTCATCGGATCCAGCAACTGCCGACAACAGTTTCAAACCTTACCAGGCCTACATGCTTGACCGGATGTACCCTCTGACCAGATCTGTATACATGATTAATACTGAGCCACGCAGCGGACTCTCGACAGGATTTGTTTCCTTCGTAGCCAGCGACAAGGGGCAGCGTATTATCCTTAAATCAGGAATAGTGCCGGCAGTGGCCCCTGCGAGAGTGGTTCATATAAGATCTGATTTGTAAATCCTTTGACCTTCAGCCAATGAAGAAATATCTTCTGTTGATAATATTTTTTGGAACCTGTATCTTGAACGGCCGGGCGCAGTCGGACAGCAGTCAGGGTACTTTCTTATTGCGAGAAAAGCAATATAACCGGGCAAAAATCTGGTTTCTGAATGAGTTGACCCAATCGCCTGGTGACGAGGCCGCTTTGGTTGGACTGGGAAACACTTACCTGGCAATCAACCAGGAAGACAGCGCCAGGACTGTTTTTCAAAAGGCAGCCATCCTCAATTCAAAAAATCCGTTCGCATTGGCAGGTCTGGGAAAAGTCTCGCTGTTGAGCAAGGACCACATGAGTCAGATCGAATATTTTGACCGTGCCAGAAGGGCCGACAAAATGAATCCGGAGGTCTATTGCGACATCGCCGAAGGATGCCTGAACCTGTCCCTGCAGGATACTGTTTCAGCCCAAATCTACATCGATCAGGGTCTCAATGTCAATCCAAAATATGCAGGACTTCACCTTCAGACAGGAAATCTTGAAATGCTGAAGAAAAACTACGGACCGGCTGCCAATGCCTTCGACCGTGCTGTGTTTTTTGATCCGGGAAGTGCAGAAGCCTACAGAAACCTTGGTTGCGTCAATACCATTTCACGTTCCTACCGGGATGCAGAGGCAGCATTTAAGAAATCAATGGACATCAATCCGGATCAAATACTCATCTTCAAATTCATGGGAGATCTCTTTTATGCCTCAGGAAAATTTGCGGACGGAGAAAAAGCCTATCAAACCTACCTTGCCCGGGCGGAAGTGACGACAGATGACAGGGAGCGCTATGCTCTCCTGCTCTTTTTCAACAAAAAGTATAAAGAAGCCTCCGATCAGCTTGAGTTGGTGAAGGGTATCAACAGGAACGAATCGGTCCTGCTGCGTATCAGGGCCTATATTGCCTATGAAACAGGCGATTACAAAATGGGGCTGGAATACATGAACCAATTTTTCAAGCTTCATGATCCCAATAAGGTCATTGCGGCCGATTACATTTACTTTGCCAGGATATTGGTTAAGCTCGGCAAGGAACCTGCAGCCATCGAGAGCTTGCGCCACGCCATTGCATTGGAACCGGCAAAAACTGAGTTTTATGAGGAACTGGCTCAACTTTGCGCAAGGAACAACCTTCACCGCGAGGCTGCCGGATATTACCAGAAAATGGCAGAAACGGGCTCAGACAAGGTTGTCACAACTTTTCAAGCCGGAAAAGAATTCTATTTTGAGGGAGAGATGTGGAAAACGAGGTACGATTCGTTGCTGAAAATCCACCAAACCGGTAAAATCCAATTTGCCGACAGCGCTGCCGTACTGAAAAACAAAATACGATTCTATGCCAAAGCCGATAGTGCTTTCGCGGTAGTGAACCGGCTCAACCCTGAATATGCCGGAGGATTTATCTGGAAAGGGAGAATTCAGTCATTACTGGATCCCGAAGCGGAGCATGATGGTGCCAAAAACGCCTATGAAAAGGCGCTTGTTCTTCTTCAGAAAGGCGATCCTGCCAAAAACCGGAAGATGATCATCGAGTGTTACAAATACATGGGATCATGGTATTATATGTTTTCTGAGAAATTAGCCGCATCTGATAAAGATCAATCAGCAGAAATGAGGAATAAATCGATCGATTTCTTCACCAAAATTTCAGAACTTGATCCCTCTGATGCCCAGGCAAAGGCCGTTCTGGCTAAAATGAAAACAAAAAAGCGGTAAATCAAGGTGATTATACGATCTCGCCCGCGAATTGAATCCTTGTTTTGGCGGTTCCATGCATCTTGTGTGACAACCTCATTTTTCCTTTATTTGCATAAACTACCTGATATGTAAACTATGCGCGCTCGATTTCCGACTCCATTTCTGGCACTCCTCCTGCTCCTGCAAGTTTCCAACCTTCTTTTTGCAGGAAATCCTTCGGATCATTTCCGTAAGCAATCATTCAATGTGAAAAAATTTGGAGCCAGGGGTGACAACAAAACCGATGACACCCGAGCCATTCAGATGGCCATCAACAAGGCAGTGAGCAATGGCGGAGGAATTATCACTTTCCCTGCCGGAGTATACCGGATTTCCGGACCGGTAATTGATTCTGTCGGAAATCAAAGTTGTCATGCTCAGCTTTACATTCCTTTCAGCGACATCGAACATGCCAAAAATCTGATCTTTCAGGGAGAATCCGCCCCCGAATTTGAAGCGCAGGGACTCATCCCTGCCGGCCCATCCAACAGTGGAGTCGTCCTTCTTTCCACCATCCTCAGCCACGATTCGACGGCGGCAGTGATCGGAATGGTGAAAGGCACAGGCAAAAGCTGGAAACAGTGGAACTACACGACTCCCTACTTCAGTGATCTTGGGATCAGAACGACCACCACGATTGATACAGCACAAATTATCAATTCTTTGGGAGGAATCAATTTGAGATTTGCGAGCAAATGTTCGCTGGATAACATCCTGATCGATACCGGCACTCCACTGAGCAGGTCACTGAACCCAAAGGCAGGGGGTAGCGTGGCGCTGGTTACACCGGGAGTCGACAACCATGCCATGGTAGAGATCGGACTGATCAGGATCGGAGGTTATGCCTGCGGCATCAGGTTCAGCGAACATTTCGTGGCCAAAGATGTGCAGGTGCTCTGCTGCAATGTAGGTGTCATTTCTGAATTCAGCCATCACAGCAGTTCCATCCAAACCCTGGAAATAGAATGTTGTCGCTATCCGGTTGTTTTTAATCCGGGTCACAACCTTTTCGTGGCAGATTACAATACCGAGCATTTTACAGGCAATGCCTGGTTCAGATTCGAACAGGACTTTACTTTCACCGGAAAATCCTATTATCCGGCCAAAGTGGTGATTGGCCTTTGTCATCCTGTCGTTTCCAATATCGGGTACGATTTGTCACATTTTAAAACCAATGCCCCGGAACGGGTGATCCTGCTGGAAAAAATTGGATCCAACCCTGTAAAATGATGCAGCAGACGGGTGTCCCATTTTAAATAATTCAATTTTTCAGGCCTTATGCCTCCTGAAGACAGTATTCGTCCTGATTCTGCAATCCCGAAAGATTGAGAAATTATTTTTACTGAATCTTTAGCCTGAAGTTCAGAAGTTGCATTTAATAATACAATTTGGTTCTTATCTTTGAACTGACTATTAACTGCTTTCGAATTCATACAATCAAATCCATGTCACCACTCAAAAATTTATTTGGTGGGCTGTCCGTCATTGCAGCCCTCGCCATTCTACCTTCCTGCTCAGATCAAAAACAAATCCGTTTAGGTAAGGATCCTGTCAGCAAGGTCATTCAAGCCATGACACCGGCAGAAAAAATTGGCATGACTGTTGGCGATGGCAAATTTTTGCCGGCGGGTGATCTAAAATCATCAGAACAAGGTTCAGGAATTATTATCGCCAACCAAAACTCAAAACTTGTCATTCCCAGGCTTTCCGTTGGTTCCTCAGCCTTAACCGACGGACCATCGGGGGTCAACAGGGATCCCCATCCGGCCGGGGCAACGGAATATTCCTACACAACAGCCTTCCCAACCTCCACCTGTCTGGCTGCTACCTGGGATGTCAATATGCTGGAAAAAGTAGGAATGGCACTTGGCAACGAGGTATTGGAATACGATTACGATGTGATCCTGATGCCGGCCTTGAACTTGCACCGTAACCCGATGTGCGGACGCAACTTTGAATACTATTCCGAAGATCCGTTGTTGTCTGGAAAATCGGCTGCAGCCATGGTCAAAGGGGTTCAATCCAATGGTGTAGGAGGTACCTTAAAGCATTTCCTGGCCAATAACCAGGAGACCAACCGCAGAACCTACAACGCAGTAATCAGCCAGAGGGCTTTGCGCGAAATTTACCTTCGGGGATTTGAGATTGCTACCAGGGAAGGACATCCATCTGCCATCATGACCTCCTACAACAAAGTGAACGGATTTTACACGGCCGAAACACCTGAACTGCTGAATGACATCGTACGTCAGGAATGGGGATTCAAGGGAGTCTTCATGACTGATTTTGATGGCTACGGAAGTGCCGTTGCCAAAGTGCGGGCGGGCAACAACATGCTTATGGGCGGAAACAAAGATGAATTGAATGAACTGACGGTTGCTTTGAAGGACAAATCACTGGATGAGCGGATCCTCAGCAAGAATCTGGTTTACAACATGCGGCTCAAATTAAACTCACCCCGCGCCAAAGGACACGTTCCCACTTTCAAACCGGATTTGGCTGCCCATGCAAAAATTGCAAGGGAAGCGGCAACCGAAGGAATGGTGCTTCTAAAAAATGAGAAGAATACCCTACCGTTGATTGGCGTCAAAACTGTGGCTGTCTTTGGCAAAATTGCCTATTACCTGATCGAAGCAGGTACCGGCAGCGGAGGCATCAGAAGCAACAAATATG
>JBAXUL010000098.1:0-14333 GCA_037129695.1 Prolixibacteraceae bacterium | reverse complement strand
TCCCGGCAACTGCACCACAAGCAGGTAATTGCAGGCAATGATTTTTCAATTCATTTTTAATCCATTTGTAAAGCAGAAAATTCTGCCCTTTCATCTCACCCAGCATTGTTGTCACTCCGTCATGCGATACTTTCACATTGGATTCCTCCGGGTTAATGTAACTGCTCATCGAAGTTGTCAGGTAAGGATAATAGGCAGCGGCATTACAAAGGTATTTATTTCCGAAAAGAGACTTACTGAAGTTGATATTTAGCGTGCCATTTTCACCCGTCCAAAGATCAAAAATGGCAAAACGGTTTCCCAGAAGGTGGCATTGTAAAAGAACTGCTTTTACCAGTACTGAATAATCAGGAGCAGATAGCCTGACTGCCTCGGGAATCACAACCATAGAAATGGCATTCACATCAGCGATCTGATCGAGTCCATCCAAAAGGCCAAAGCGTTTCATCCAATAAGTTCTCCTCAATGCAATCGGACGGGCATTCCGGTAAGTATCAACTGAAACAATGTAGCAGGTACCACCTCCATTTTCAAAATATAGCCGCAGACTGTAGTAGAGCATGTATTTCAATTCAGACTCTTTGAAATCTGCAATGGCGAAACCTTTTGAGCTGTCAGTTACCGTGGTGACTTCAATTTCATGGGCATAGGGAAAACCGAATAAACTTTCAAACTCCCTGATTGAATTGATTTTAGTGGGAACCATAATCAAATCATCTGCAACCTTTCTGGTAGCTTTTGAAGTATATCCAATGAAGGCAGGAATCGAAGATTCGACTTCCACAACGGAGGGAACGAGGCCGGAATTTCCGCAGAAATTAATCACCTGGTTTTGGTAATTTTTCATTTTGGCTTGGGAATAATCTGGATTCGATAACCGGAATGTAAACTTGAAGTCGGATTCAGGAAATAATTATCCGTCAACAAATTCCAATATTTATCTCAAATTGACCAAAAAGGTAACCCCTAAAAATCAAAAAAAATGAGATCCGCAAAAAAAATTAATGAGATATTGAGTCCCGGCAAGGCTTGCCGAAACTAATTGTTATGAGTACAAATTATTGAAGGGATAAAGCAAAAACAAGAACAGAAAATTGCACAAAACGCGCTAAAGTTGCGTCCTGCTAACCTGTGTCACATGCATTACAGAAAGAATGACAATGGAATTTTCCTGAGTCAAATAGAAGCTAAAAAATCCTCACGTACAGGATTGAAAGTATCAATCAGGATCCCCTCTTCCAGGCAAACCACCCCATGAAGCATACCGGATGGCATATAGAGTCCGTCGCCCTTCTTCACCACCTGTGTCATTTCACCAACCCGAAATTCAAATACTCCTTCTGCACAATAGGTCGTTTGGGTATGAACATGAGCGTGTACTGCTCCGATGGCGCCTTTCTCGAAAATAACTTTCACCATCATCATATCCTTATTGTATCCAAGAATCTGGCGAGAAACACCACCACCCAAATCTGAAACAGGAGTTTCATTGTCAAGAACAAAACAGGGACTTTCCATATTTAGAATAATAATTGATGTGCAAAGATACGAATTGAAGTTGATGAAGAGAATAATTGATCTTTAAATGAATCTTAACTTTTTCAAATTTACGGCACGGCACGTATTAATTGAAATTATTCGTATTTTGATGCCTCAAAAAATGCTTCTCTTTGACGAGAATGAGCAAATCATAAAATTAGAACCGAAAGAATTCAGATGAGAAAATAGTTCAATTAGTATTCAAACAACCAAACATTTACACTTATGGATTTCAAAAAATTTATCGTTATTCCGGTCTTCATCGGATTTTTGGCTTGCACCTTTGTAGCGCTTGATGCGTTGATCAGTCCATACCTGCCAATCACAGGAAACAAAGGATTCGGATGGGTGACCTTCCAGGCATGGGCCATGTACTTTATGGCTGGTTGCACCCTGAAAGGCGGGATGCGCACGTTTCTGGGTTATGTCATGGGAGTCATATCCGCCATACTGATCATCAAACTGGCCGGAGTATTGGGTTCTACCGGATTTTGGGCCGTGCCACTGGCAGTTTTCGTCATGGTTATTCCGATGTGTTCCATGGAGCGGGCTCATTCACTCATTGACTTTGTACCGGCGTTATTTGTTTCTTCTGCCGTTTTCTTCGCTTTTACCCAACTCTATCCGACCTCTACATTCACCAATAACGCCCTCGTTATCTTGCTCTATTGCGGTATTGGCATGGTATACGGCATTGTGACCGTAGAAGTGAGAGGGCTATACGAGAAAATGGTGGCAAAAAAATAAGATAGACCCTAATAATAAAAAAAGATTGTTACAGATTTCCGGTAACAATCTTTTTTTATGTCTACTTGCTTCTCAACTCCCTGACGATCGCAATCGCTTCCGCCACCTTTTTCTCAATGAACCCGAAATCGCCGGATGCGATTACTTCCGCCGGTGTTAGTTGTGATCCAAGTCCGACGCAAACCACACCTGCATTGAACCAGGCCTCTAGGTTTTCCCTGTCAGGAGTAACGCCGCCTGATGGCATGATACTCGTCCACGGACATGGCGCCAGAATGGCCTTGACAAAGGAAGGTCCACCCACTTCTTTTCCCGGGAAAATTTTAACAATCTCACAACCAAGCTCTTCCGCCAGATTGATTTCAGAGAGGGTACCGCATCCGGGCATCCATGCGATCTTGCGACGATTGCATACTTTTGCCATGTCAGGATTCAGGCTCGGAGAGACTATGAAATTGGTACCAAGCTGGATATAAAGAGCAGCGGTAGCAGAATCCACTACGGAGCCGACACCCATGATCATATCAGGACATTCGGTGGCGCACCATTTGTTCACTTCGGCAAAAACCTCGTGGGCAAAATCGCCCCTGTTCGTAAACTCAAAAACCCTGGCCCCGCCTGCATAGCAAGCTTTCACCACATTTTTCACTATAGAAGCATCCTTGTGATAATAAAGCGGGACTATTCCGGTTCCGGTAATTGTCTGAAGGACTTTTAATCTTTTGAATCGTGCCATAATGCCAATGTACTAATGTGTTAATGTGCTAATAAAATTGCATTCTTCAAATATTAGCGATTTGGAGAAGGTGAGAAATCAATTGTTTTTTTATACTTCAATGTTACAAATTTACCAATCAGCAAGATAGCACATTTGCACGTTGATTTCATCGGGATACCCGTCCGGAAGCATCACCACCCATCAGTTTCTGTACTTCAGAGACGGAAACCCTGTTATAGTCGCCATAGATGGTATGTTTGAGACAGGAAGCTGCTACCGCGAAGTCCAATGCCGACTGAAGATCTTCCCGGTAGGTAAGCAAGCCATAAATCAATCCTCCCATGAAGGAATCCCCGCCGCCAACCCTATCAACGATGTGGGTGATCTGATATGTCGCTGCCTTGTAAAGTGTTTTTCCATCGTAAAGTACGCCGCTCCATGAGTTGTGATTGGCATTGACAGAGCCCCGGAGGGTTGTGATCACCTTCTTGCACCGCGGAAACTGAGCCATTACCTTTTGTGATACAGACAGATAGGCATCAGCATCCACATGTCCGGCTGTGACGTCCACACCATCAGTATGAATCTGGAGTGCCATGGCAGCGTCCTCTTCATTTCCAAGGATAACATCGCATCCGGCTACCAGTAGTGGCATCACCTCATGCGCTTTCTTGCCCCAGTTCCACAAATTTTTTCTGAAATTCAGATCCGTAGAGACGGTAATGCCGCGTTCATTGGCGGCATGAATGGCTTCGAGGCAAACATCCGCCGCTCCTTTCGAAATGGCAGGCGTGATACCCGTCCAGTGAAACCAGGTTGCACCTTGAAATACCTTGTCCCAGTCAATCATGCCTGATTTTACTTCAGCAATCGAGGAACCTGCCCGGTCATAAATCACTTTACTTGCCCGGCTGACTGCTCCGGATTCAAGGAAATAAATTCCCATGCGCTCTCCACCCCTGATGATGGCAGAAGTATCAACACCAAAACCTCTTAGCTCACGGATGCATGCATCGGCAATGTCATTTTCAGGTAGCCTGGTTATAAACTGGGCAGCGATGCCATAGTTTGCCAGTGATACAGCAACATTGGCCTCACCGCCACCGAAAGTGGCACCCAGATTGCCTGACTGACCGAACCTTTCAAATCCAGGTGTGGCCAGACGCAACATCACTTCACCTAATGTGATGACTTTTTCCATAAAACTTTGATATTTAAAATTAAAAAATTGGTCACGCAAAGCACGCTAAGAAACGCTTAGTAAAAAAGTCTCCTAATAGAATTCCTTATCTCATGAAGTCAACAATTAATATTGAGTTTTAGATTCTCCTTTGCGTTTCTTAGCGTGCTTTGCGTGACCCTTTTATTATTCCGGCAAATCGTTTTCGCCTTTGACATAACCAAAGTTGGCCAAAATTCCGCCGTCTACATACAAAATGTGTCCGTTGACGAAGTCGGCTGCCTTTGAAGCCAGAAAAAGCGCTGCATTGCCTACATCTTCAGGTTCACCCCAGCGACCTGCAGGTGTGCGCATCATGACCAGGTCATTGAAAGGATGACCACCTAGACGGATATCTGCTGTTTGGGAGGTCGCGATGTAACCCGGGCCAATGCCATTGATCTGGACATTGTATTTGGCCCATTCGCAACACATATTGGCGGTAAGCAGTTTAAGACCCCCTTTGGCAGATGCATAGGCTGAAACAGAATTGCGGCCATAGACACTCATCATGGAGCACATGTTGATAATTTTCCCATTGCGGCGGGCGATCATTCCCGGAGCCACACGTTTGGCAATAATTAGCGGTGCTACCAAATCGATATCAATCACCTGCTTAAAATCGCTGATAGCCATATTCAGGATTGGAATTCGTTTGATGATGCCGGCATTGTTTACCAGAATATCAACGGGACCTACCTCCTTTTCGATGATGGTAATCCCTTTGTCGACAGCCTCTTCGCTGGTCACATCAAAATTGAGGGTGAAGACCTCAATTCCTACCTTGGCGTATTCGAGTTTGCATGCCTCGAGTTTTTCGTCCGACAAGTCGTTGACACAGATTTTTGCACCTGCAGCGCCAAGCGTTTTGGCAATGGCCATTCCAATACCGTGTGTTCCACCGGTGATCAGGGCCACTTTTCCAGTTAAATCAAAAAGATCATTCATGGTATTTATTTTAAAGTACTAAATTTCAAATCTTTACTTCCTGTAAGGGATAAGAACATTTTAATTTCACAGATGCTGACATTGGTCCCAAATTGATCTGAGTACAAGCTAATCGACCGAGTTCAAAATCACAGCGCAATGGCATGGTCAGCCGGAAAATTCTGTCCGCCCCATATTTTTTTGGCCGTCCAGTCGGCCGGAGCATCAACCCAGAAAGGGTCAGAAGCCGGAAGACCGAGCGGCAATAGTCCGACAGAACAGAGATAAAGACTGCCTGTCGAGATATATCTTTCACCGATGTCGGGCTGATGGCCGAAAAAGCCGATGGTCAGCCATCCGTTTTCATCAAACATACCCGGTGCCTCAGACATCCTGTGAATCACGGCAGAGAGTGCGCAACGTACCTGAGCCGGTTTCAGACCTTCGGAAAGCTGATGGTACAATGCCATATGTCCAAGGTGGTGAAAGCATCCGAAACGGTAGGGCAATGAACGGCCAATGGCCGGAAAAGCACCTTCCGGAGAGATCAGTCTCTCCTGTATATTGGCATATCTTTTGGCCCTTGTCAAGGCCAGTTCCCAGGTTTTCACCTTGCTACTGTCGCGCTTCATCCAAACCTCCAGAATCGTTAGGAGCATAGGCTGAATCACGAAACTATTGTAATAATCCCAGTGAAGATCGGGCCCATCACCGTATATGCCATCACCCTTGTACCACTCCATTATTTTCCGGATAGCCAGATCCATCCGCATTTCATCTGCCTGCTCACCCGCAAAAAGAAGGAATGCCTCCACCATCGCACTGAACAACAACCAGTTGTTGTATCCAGGGGTAATCACACGGCTGCTTTTCATGGCAGTAACCAGCTGCTGTTGTGTCGTCTCGTCCAATTGATGCCACAAAACCTTCGGGGCACGCAAAATAGCCAGAGAAAGGAAGGCAGCATCAACCAGTGGCTGAGAGTTATGTGTAAAATTCATATAATCAGGCGATTGAGGATCGACTGCCATCTTCATGGATTTTTGTGCCAATACAATCAGCTTCGCCCTTTGATGACCTTCTGCCGAATCATCCGATCCCAGTTCCAGCCAGGGTGCCATTCCTGACATCAACCGGCCAAAGGCTTCCAGGTAGGTGACAGTACGTCGGGAGGCCTCATTTCCGGGAACACATTCAACCGGCATACTTTTCTTCAAATCTCCATTACTAAGTGATTCAAGTAATGGGGTAGCAATTTTGACGAGCAGACTGACCCAATACTCCCTTTCCGGTTTAGCCACAGGCTTAACCGTAGAATTAACCTTCGGTGCAGCCTCCAGGTTTCCGGCCAGGGGTATCAATCCGGCCATTGAGAGATACTTTAGTGTATGACGTCTATTCATCCAAGGTCCCATAAAAATTACAGATTACAAATTGCGCTCTGTTGAATTTTTAATTTGTAATCTGTAATTTGTAATTATCTAAGTTGGTTGGGTTGTACCACATCCATATCCGAATAATCAAGGTTTTCACCTGCCATCCCCCAAATGAAGATGTAGTTGGCGGTACCTGCGGCAGAATGGATCGACCAGTTGGGTGAGATGACCGCCTGTTCATTGACCATCCATATGTGGCGTGTTTCCTGCGGCTGTCCCATGAAATGGCAGATTGCCTGACCTTCCGGAACATTGAAGTAAAAGTAAACCTCCATCCTCCGGCTGTGCGTATGCGCGGGCATGGTGTTCCACACGCTTCCGGGACGCAATTCGGTCATACCCATCTGAAGCTGGCAAGTCTCAATCACTTTACTGATCAGTAATTGATTGATCTGCCGCTCGTTGGATGTTTGCTGCGATCCCATTTGCAGCACATTGGCATCCTTGAGGGTGATATGGCGGGTTGGAAATTCCTTGTGGGCCGGTGTAGAATTAAGGTAGAACCGGGCAGGCATTTCAGGATTTTCAGAACTGAAAATAATCTTCTCAGATCCTTTCCCGATGTAAAGTGCTTCCTTGAAATCAACGGTATATGCTTTCCCGTCGACAGTAACGGTTCCTTTCCCTCCGACATTGATCACACCAAGTTCACGCCTGTGGCAAAAAAATGGTGCCTTCAGAGGTTCGATGGTCGTCAGTTCAAGCGGACCGCTAACCGGTACCGCGCCACCTGCGATGTAACGGTCGTAATGGGAATAGACCAGGTGAATCTGGTCGGCTTCCATCACTTTCTCAATCAGGAAGTTTTCCCTGAGTTGTTTGGTGTCATAATGCTTAACATCTGATGGATGAGATGCGAAGCGTTCTTCGAAATGGATTGACATAAGATGGTATATTAAAAGTAAAATTTCATGATTCGTATTTGAAGCACATAAACAGTCTATGTACTTGATATACTTAAAATTAAATGTCAGGAAAGAAAACCATCCGGAATAAAATCATTTGAAATACACGAATGACTTCAAGCACTTCAGGCGCTTCTTTCCGGAACAAATATAGCTTCTTTTACAGAATTGCGCAATCGATTGCATTTTTATTTTTATTTTGGCTTTAAAAATAATATTTATTTACACCTTTGTGTTTCAATCAGCCAATCATGCACAGAAAAACAGAGCCAACCATCCACGATATTGCCAGGGAATTGAAGGTCTCAGCCTCAACTGTTTCAAGGGCTTTGCAGAATAATCCGCGCATCAGCGAGAAAACCAGAAACACCATCAAAGAATTGGCCGATGCGATGGGTTACAGGCCCAACACCCTTGCTTCCAATCTAAGAAACAAAAAATCAAACACCATTGGGATCGTTGTGCCACTGATTAACCGGCATTTCTTCTCCTCCGTCATCAGTGGGGTGGAAGAGGTGGCATTCAAGGCAGGATATACGGTTGTCATCTCCCAATCCAACGACCTTGCCAACAAGGAGGTCGCAGTTGTACAATCGATGTTTGCCAACAGGGTTGACGGACTGATTATTTCCATTGCCATGGAGAGTAAATCCTATGACCATTTGAAGATGTTCAAGAAAAAGAATATCCCACTTGTTTTTTTCGACAGGGTTGTCCCTGAAATTGAAGCCGATAAAATTGTGGTGGATGATTACATGGGAGGATTTCGGGTGACGCAGCACTTAATCGACCAGGGGTATCAGCGAATCGGTCACATGGCGGGTCCCCTCAGCCTGATGACTTATTCAGACCGGAAAAACGGTTACATCGCAGCATTGAAGCAAAACGGAATAGATTACGATGAATCGCTTGTTGTTACCAGTAGGTTGATCAGTGAATCCGGAGTAGAAGCAGTTCAGCAGCTTTTGGACCTGCCCAATCCACCGGATGCCATCTTCTGCGGAAACGATACAACCGCCCTGAGTTCGATGATCTACCTGCGCGACAAGGGAATCAGGATTCCTGAAGATATGGGGATCGTTGGATTCAGTAACGAACCATTCTCCAGGGTTGTTTCTCCCTCGATCTCAACCATCGCCCAGCCGGCATTCCTCATGGGTCAGAAGGCAGCAGAACTCCTATTAAACCAGATTGAGCACAAGGGCAAGAGTTACCAGACGTTGGTCTTACCTACAGAGTTGATTGTCAGGGAGTCGTCGGAGAGAAAGAAAAATATATAATTCCATCTATTTGTTTCCGGAAAATTGAACCCATTCTTCGACACCTGTTTCTCTGAGTTGAATTTTCTTATTTGTGACAAAACAAGAAAGTATCCGATTTAGTTCTTCAGAAAAAAAGCTGTTGCCGCAATCAATCCCGCTGAAACAACGATCCACCTAAGAATTTCGGGCTTCATTTTCCCTGCGAGTCTGCCTCCAATCAATCCGCCTGTCAGTGATCCGAAGATCATGATTAAGGCCACCATCCAATCCACTTTCCCTGAAAAGGCAAAATAGATGGCTGCCGAAAGATTGACCGCAAACCCGAGCGCTTGTTTCAGGAAATTCAACCGAATCAGAGAATCATCTGTGACGAGTCCCAGTACTGCCATCAGGATAACGCCTAACCCGGCTCCAAAATACCCGCCGTATATAGCCGCCACAAATACCAGTGAAAGCATGATGACCGGATTATGATGCTCGGTATGGGCATGTCCGATGCGGGATACTACCCAGTTTTTGATTTGAACCTGAAACCCGAGTAAAAGGGTTGCTCCTAAAATCAAAAAGGGAATCAGACTTTTAAAGGCGCTTTCGCCTGTATTTAAAAGCAGTAATCCACCGGCTATTCCGCCTAAAACGGATACAGGCAGCAATCGAATTAAGCGCAGGTATTGAGACCTGAAATCCTTTCGCTGCGACCACATCCCGCCAATCGTACCCGGCACCAGCGCAATGGTGTTGGTAATATTGGCCACAACCGGAGGAATTCCTACTGCCAACAGGACCGGAAAACTCACCAATGTGCCCCCGCCCGCAATGGCGTTGATCAAGCCGGCGATCAATGCGGCGGAAAGAATGAGCAATTCGTTTAACAGCGACATAAAGGATAATTACATGAATTGTAAAGATGGGAAAAGTCGGGATATTCCGGTTAATTTTATTGATCCAGTTTCACCGAATTTGCCGGCACATCCTTTGCAACCACCAGTTGTTGTTCAGGATTGGTCATGCCAGTATTTTTGAGATTCACTTTCCCCGTTTGGGAACCTGAAATCCTAACAGCCGGAGTTAATCCAGCACCAAAAGAGAAGCCATCGAGGCTGATGTTTTTGCTGTTTTTGAAATCCATCACCGGACTTTTTTTGGTGATCAATTGAAGATCAGTAATTACTATACCAGTGGCATCCATACAAATCAGGCCATAATCGGCTTCCATTTGAATGTGGGAAAGTTGAATATTTTCCAGGTTTAACTCGGGAAGACCCTGAAGGAAAATTCCCTGAAAAGCCCCCTTGCAACTGATGTTATGGATGAAAATATTTTTGAATTGCGGAGTTTCCTCTGTAACAGGCAAAAGCTTGGGTTGTTGTCCATCAGCACCGGCATCAGTATCTTCTGATGGTGATTTTCCACTGTAAAAAAGATTGAAAGAGATGGCCTGGGTAGGAATATTGATCATTTCAATATCTGAAATATAGATATTTTCAACCACTCCTCCCCTTCCGCGGTTGCTTTTGAAACGCAGACCAACATCCGTACCCAGAAAAGTGCATTTGGAAACATGCATGTTGCGCACACCGCCGGACATTTCACTGCCGACGGTCACTCCGCCATGGCCGTGGTAGACGATGCAGTTTTTGATGATCAGATTTTCGGTTGGCCTGGCCCTGTCGCGTCCTTCCTTGTCCTTGCCCGATTTGATGCAAATGGCATCATCTCCGCAATCGAAATTACTGTCATACAGGACCGTATTTTTGCATGATTCGATATCTATCCCATCCCCGTTTTGAGAATACCACGGATTTTTAACTGTCGCATTGCGCACTGTCAGATCTTCACACAACAAAGGATGAATACACCATGCCGGAGAATTCTGGAAGGTTGGTCCGTCAATCAGCACTTTTTTACAGGAGACCAGGCTCACCATGACAGGCCTGAGAAAGTCGCGGATTTGCTCAAACTCCTCCCTGGTCCTCAGGTTACGAGGAATATTCATGGCTGACATTCTTTCGCCGTTGATGAATTGCTGGGAAGGATACCAGGTATTTCCCTTTTCATTGACAATTCCTCCGGATGAAACCAGTTTTTTCCATTGCGATTCGGTCAGTTTCTCCTTTTTGACAGATCTCCAGACATCCCCCGAACCATCAAAAATCCCTTTCCCTGTGATGGCCACATTTTCCAGGTTTCGGCCATTCAAAGGAGAACAGCACCTGAAAGTATTGGAGCCTTCAAAATTGGTTTCCACCAGGGGATACAGGCTTTTATCCGGACTAAACAGTACCAGTGCGCCGGCCTCGGCAACCAATTCGATATTGCTTTTCAGCGAAACGGGACCCGTCAACCAGGTGCCCCTGGGAATGACCACTCTTCCACCACCTTTTTTTGAAATGGCATCAATGGCATCCCTGAAAGCGTTGGTACATAAAACCTGCCCACCACTGACGGCGCCAAAATCGGTAATTGCCACCGAATTTCCAGGAATCACCGGTTCCACGACCTGAGGCATTTTAAATTCGATGCCTGCGTACAAATCTGAAGCATGGTTTTTGGGAGTCACCGACTTAGCCGTTGAAACTGTTGTGAATAGAACTGCCGTGAACAGTGCGACAGCAGATTGAAATGAATTCATCATATTAGGTTTACTATTTTGATAGATAATTAGATCAGGTGACTTACAATTTGGTCATTACTGATCCATATTTTTTAAAGAGGTCTCTCAATGAACACGATGCGCACTATTTTTACACCCATCTCTTTTCGAGCTTTACGTTCCATGTGCAAAACACATTTTTTAGGAAATTTCACCTTCTCATTTCTCAATTCTGAACCAGTCGATATCCGCTGACCCTGCATCATTGATCACTCCGTTCCGCAAGGCATATAAGCCAACTTTGGCGCCGATCCAACGTCCCTGGACCGCCTTGAAAGAGCTGTTCGTTTGAATAAAACCAGCTCCATCGGTACTGTAGCTAAATGAACATTCAGCACCTTTTCTGACCTGAACCCGGAAAAAGATTGTGGATGTTGCGACAGGACCAGGCAATGACAACTCTTCTTTTCCTCCCTTGTCTGCCTGTTTGCACAAACCTGTCCTTACTTCCAGTTTCCCGTTTTCCCTGGATAACGAAATTTTGCAGTAATCAAGTCCCATCACAACCAATCCAACTTCCTCCTTGTCAAACCTGGCATCGAAAGTAAGTTTGGCGGTCGCAGTAAATTCGCGTGCCGGAAATTTCTGGAGCATCAGATTCGAAACGTTCCAAAGATTGACAGCCTCGGGAGGTCTGGGAATGCAATTCAGCCTGAAGAAACCAAGATTTCCGGAGGGATAGCCCCAGGTTGTCTGGTAGTTGGCATGCCATTGCCACTGCAATCCCAGCTCGCTGGAATTGAATTCGTCGCTTTCAGGAGGAGTCACAACCGGATACGTTTTCCCGACATTGGGCTTTTTAAATGTCCTGACCGGATTACCTATACCAGATTGTAATTTGTCTGTCCCGATGACTGGCCAGTCATTGATCCATTTCATCGGGTTCAAATGAAGAACACGACCGTAGGCACCCAGATCCTGGAAGTTCAGAAACCAGTGCTCCCCTGCTTTGGTATCCACCCATGCACCCTGGTGCGGGCCATTGATATCCGTCTGACCCTGTTCCATCACGGTTTTCGCTTCATATGGGCCGAAGATATTCTTTGAACGAAGCGCAATTTGCCACCCGGTAGCTACACCACCTGCAGGCGCCAAAATATAATAGTAACCGTTCCTTTTGTAAAATTTAGGACCTTCCACTGTCGGATGATTTTTGTGACCATCCAATACCATCACGCTGTTCCCAATAAGTTTGGTGCCATCAACGGCCATCCGGCTGATCATGATGACACTCTTGACTCCTGCCCTGCTTCCTGCCAGCGCGTATGCCAGATAAGCCTTCCCGTCTTTGTCCCAGAAAGGCGATGGATCAATCAGACCTTTCCCCGGCTGCATCAGCAAAGGCTCCGACCATACCTCTGCAGGATTTGTAGTCTTCACCATATAAATACCGAAGTCGGGATCAGGGTAAAAAATGTAAAATTCATGGTTGTGATACCGGATGCATGGCGCCCAAACACCTCCACCATGCTGAACCCTTGAAAACACGTCGAAGGGAGGTTGTTTTTGCAAGGCATGGCCAATTAATTCCCAATTCACCAAATCGCGGGAATGCAGGATCGGCAAACCGGGAATGCAGTTGAACGAAGAGGCCACCAGATAATAATCATCACCGACCCTGATCGCGTCGGGGTCGGAATAATCGGCATAAAGCACAGGATTGGTATAGGTACCATCTTCATTGTCGGCTACCCAGACTTTGGAGATTGTGCTTTTGTTCTGGGCCAATAACGGATTGCAACAATACGTCATCAAAAGAATTGCCAAAAGACAAATTATTCGCTTCATAACTAGGTAATTTATTTGTTAAAGGTCAGGCTGATACCACTTTTTCCCGGAAGAGATTTCCCACCCTAAAGGTACAAAAATATGCTCAGCCGAATAGCGTTTAGCCTCCTTTTCAGAGAGTCTTACAGACCACGGAACACGCGCTGTAACAGATGCACCGGATCCACTATTGTTGAATTCTGCAAATTTCGCAGTTTTCTCATTTTCGGTTTTGGACCAGTTGTCCCAGCCCCCGGGGCGTATAAAAGAACCCATGTCGCAGTTCAGGTAAGCCACCTTGGCAAAACTCCGCCATGGACGGCCAAGGTAAACTTTGTCGACTCCTGCCGCAGCCGTAATTTTGCAATTCAGGAAAACAAACCCGTATGGCTTCCCTTCAGGAGTGCTGGCGGCTGTAATGAATGAATTGGCTTTACAGTGAATTGTACACTTCTCGAAAAGTGAGGTGGCTTCTCCAAAGATAAAATCCGTCGTTCCTTCAATGTAACAATTGGTAAAATATTGCCTGCTGAACCTGCCTGCCGCATAAAGTGTATCCTGGTTGCCCAAAAACCGGCAATTGCGAAAAACGCACCTGTCTCCCTCAACGTCAAGTGCTACGGCTTGTCCGACCGGACCGGCGCTGTTTTCCAAAGTAATGTTTTCAAGGATGAAATCGTTGGCCTCAACCTTCATGGTATAGGTGAAAAAAGTGCTGTTTCGTCCCCTGTTGATCCGGTCAAAATAATCATCAAAAGTGAAGATGGTCCGCTCTGCGCTTTCCCCGACTATCGACAAATGACTGTTGCAGGACGGAACGACTATTTTCTCATGGTAGATTCCGTTTTTGACAAGAATAGTTACCCGCTTATCAGGAAATGCCTTGCTGGCATCGATGGCTTTCTGTATGGAAGTGAAATCACCTTTGCCATCCTGCGAGACTGTCATGGTCCATTTATCCTGAGAGGAAAGAGGTTGTGAGATAGAAAGAAGCAGACCAAAAAGTAAAATACATCCAAGAATTTTCATATTTCAACCGGTATTTTTAAGTGATAAGAACATGGACAGGCTTTAGATCCCGATGCCAGTGTTTCGGGAAGTCTTTCTGTCAGGTCGCGCAAAGCTCGCTAAGGTTCGCAAAGAAAAAGAATGACATTTTC
>JBAXUL010000097.1:0-14967 GCA_037129695.1 Prolixibacteraceae bacterium | reverse complement strand
TTCCACTGGTTGATACTGGTTGTCGGAAAACCTGGCGGGTTTCCTGGCGGGTTTTATGATCAAACATTCAATTCCCATCTTTCAAAGTTACTTACATTCGTTACAGTTCTCAATCCCTTTTTATAATTGATCTATACCACTAATAGAGAATAGAAAGGTTGGATACAATTCATTCCATATAGAATAATGATCCTGGACCTTTGCAACATAGCACCTGCCCTTCAACACTCAAAATGATATCAGTTATCCCAATTTGCGGTTAACAAGATAATCGAATATTCCCTCCTAAATATCCCTATATATCAGATAATCTAATTTTTAATATCCATGAATAATCACATGGTCTGTTCCTTTTATCTTGTAATATAGCCGGGAATTTAACACACACACCATCATTCACATTCGCCCATTGCAAAGGTATATCAAAACCTAACATTTCTATTTTGCTGCCTTTTGCTGGTTTTATCCCCTTCAGGAGCAATTCTTGTCCTGGCCACTCTTTGATAATTGGATAAACATATTGATTGTCTTTGCTGCGGGTAAAAGCAACAGTACCGTCAATTTGATGTTTAAAGGGACGTGTCGAATAAATGCCTTCCCCATTCACTTTTAACCATTTTCCAATATCAATCAATCGCTTTTCCTGAAGTTCAGGCAACGCTCCCTGCCCATCCAGGTTAACGATCAAAAGAAGATTGCCTCCTTTAGCCACAATATCAACGAACATATCTATGAAGGCTTTTGAGTCGACCACGTTTGCTTCAGTATCCTGCCAGTTATAACCAAATGATTGACTTATACCGCGACATTCTTCCCATGCATGAGTTGATTTTTTGTTTTCGTCAGTCAGGCTTTGATACTCACTTGTGAAAAAGTCTCCTCTTACAAAACGAAGCCGCTTGCCATCCTTTGTACCGTAACGGTCGTTCACGGCTACTTCTTTTCGTCCCTCTGCCTGATTATAGAAATAGGATGAAATTTCATAAGTCTTCAAATCAGTGGCTTCGTTCGTCCATTCGCCATCATACCAGATCAGATCAGGATCGTACCGATCGATAAATTCCACAGCTTGAGGAAGAATGTAATCTTTTGCGAAGTCTTTCACCGGTATTTTTCCTCCCGCCTGTTTTTCAAGTTCTTCCATTGAGGGCATTTTTTTGGTCTCCCATAACCTGGGTTTGATGTTCCCTTTTGTATCAATAATTGGGTATTCCCATTCCTCAATGCTGAAATAAAATCCAAATTTCAAGCCTTGTTTTTTACAACTTTCAACCAATGGTTTGATTAAATCTCTTTTGGGTCCCATATCACCGGCATCTCGTTGAGTATAAGATGATGGCCATAAACAAAAACCTCCATGGTGCTTGCTAAATGGAACGACATATTTCATTCCGGCATCAAAGGCTACTTTTGCTAATTTTTCGGGATTGTATTCCCTGGCTGTAAACAAAGGGATAAAATCGTCTCTTTTAAAATCATTACCCCAATTCTTATTATGGTATTTAATAAATGCAGAATCGATATCAAGCCTTAATTCATACCAGTCGGGATACATGGCGCCATTTTCTTTTTTTGGAGCATATCCGGCAACCGACCAGAGCCCCCAGTCGATGAACATTCCGAATTTTGCATCCTGAAACCATACCGGCGCCTTGTGGGAATCAATAGACTCGGGAGTTGGCTTCCATTTGCCCTTTGTATTAACTTCAGTTACCTTTTCATATTGCCCGGCAGCAAGATTCATCATCCTTTCTGAAAAATTGTTTTTCAACTCTTGCAGCGAATATTTGTAGTTGGTTGGTTGAAAATTTTCAGGCCTCCTGTTCTCTTTGGGAGCAAGTGGAATTAAACTACTATGAATATCCTGCCCGTATCCGGAAATAGACAGAATGGGAAATAGCAATCCGATTATTATTCTTTCCTTCATAATTAATTGATTTTCTGTCATTTTAAAGTGGATCATTTCTTTATTATCCCAGCATTCCAGACAGGCAATGATTTGGTGAAGGCTCCAATTCCTCGACTAAGGGCGACACTACTTATCCTTGACTTGTATATTTTAGATTTAAAATCTGCAAATTCCGGATCACAGACTACTTCAGACGGATTGAGATCCAATCCTAAAACTGAAGTAATTGTAGTATCGGGACTAAAATATAGGTTATTCTTGCGGGGCTGTTGCTTGATTCCCCAACTTCTGTCGAGAGTATCGTAAATTCTCACATTCCTATTAATGTAAATCAGATTATTCTCCAAATAATACTCGCTCTTGCGTTTCTTGCCAAACTGGTCTAATTGCCAAAATACCATTTGCTTTAAATCGGGATTACGCATCCGGATAATTGTATTATTGATAACTTTTAAGTTTTTGACACCTACTGTTCCAACGAACTTATCAATATCATCGCTGTAATTGTAAGCCAGGGTAACATTATCGGCATTACCTGTTATTTCGCAAAATCCACCTTTGGTGTTTATTGAAACATTGTGATGAATGTAGGTATCGTTGGCGTTGTAATCGTGATCTTCCGCATCCAATTCAATTGCTGCGCCATCCATCCCGAAATTACCGCCATAAAAGCCATAATTTTCAATTTGGTTATAGGCAACTTCATTGAATGGTCCGACAATCACTATGGCAATAGCTCCCCATTGTTCCGTCAATTTAGCAGCATCATGAAGGTAATTGTGCCGAACTATTGAATGGCTCCCTCTAACTCTTATTCCAATGAGTGCATTTGAGAATTCGCAGTTTTCAACTACAACATTCGAAGCATTTTTGCCAATAAAGACGGCTCCCATATTCGGTACATTCTTGTGTTGCTGACTAACACGCAAATCTACCGGTGGTTTCTCGGGGGTCGGAGTAGGCGTATCATAAAAGAACAGGTTCCCGATCATAATATGACTTCCTTCTACTTGAAAACTACGCCCACAATGATTATCAAAATTTGAGTTGTTAAACTTTGGAACATTGCCTTTTCCATAATTTGTAAAAACAATAGGCAGTCCTTCAGCACCCGAACAATTCACTTCTACACAACCATAAAAACTTGATCCGCAGGCAAAATGAATTATATCGCCTGGGAAAAAAGAGTGTCCCGAAACGTTCTTCAACGTTTTCCATGGACTTTTTAAGGAACCTGCATTTGCATCTGAACCAATTTGACTGTTTACGTAAAAGTGATTCTGCGCTAATGAATCCGATAAACCCAGTAGAAGTGTAATGGCCAGAAATATCAATACTTGTTTCAAATCGAAGCGTGTTTTCGTTTTAGTTGCCTATTATTTTTTCGTCAGAAGTTCCAGGTAGTTTTTTAATTTGGTCAATATTTTTTCCTGGTATGTATTCACGGTATAAAATACCCTCCCAATCGCCACCGCTATTATCTTTTTTTCCGTCCTGTTTGAGCCAAACTTCAGTGTCGGATTGTTTTCGGTTTGCCAAAGCAAAATATGGAATTGCAGTAAGTAGCTTGCCTTCAACGGTATTGGCTGTGATTGCTGAAATCCCATCCAGTAATTCGGGATGAAAAACGACATTAAATACAGGTTGTTTCGACAAAGTAAAATTTACAATTCCATTGTTGTCAATACCTTCAACTGCATAGATGAAAGGACCTCTTTGCAATGCTATCTTTTCATCAAACGCCTTTAGCCATGGAGCTTCTTCAAAAACGAAGGGATTTGGTTGTACGCGAATGACAGGCATTTCAAAAACAAGTTGAACCTTGTCAGAAGTATTCCAGGTCCGGTTAATCACCAGGTAACCATTGTTAACTGGGACATCATCCTGCTTTTTGTCGTTAATTAGCAAAGAATAGCTTTTGCACCAGCCGGGTATTCGCAGGTTAAGAATAAACTTGCAGCTAACAGCAGGTTTTGGATTAATTACCACCTTCCCGTCCCATGCGTAATTGCCTGAAATACTCATGTCAAGAGTTGTGTTTTCTAGACTGATGGTACTTTCATTTCCTACGTACAAGTTCACAAATACCTGGTCGTCGGTTTGAGTATAAATGTACCGGCCTAATCCAAGCAGGGTTCTCTCGAGGTTGGGAGGACAGCAAGTCCAGTTATTCTCCCGCTGCATGTTACCGGTCAACCTGTTTTGATAAAAAAATGATTTGCCATCTAAAGAAATGCCATGAAGTACACAATTATAAAGTGAGTTTTCAAGTTCATCGGCATATTTCGCCTTGGGTTCCAGTCTTAACATATTGGCAGCGCAACTTACCATTCCGCATGCGGCACACGATTCGTTGTATGATTTGTTCGGTAATTGATAATCAAACCCCAAAGACTCATCAGCTTGGACTGATCCTATTCCACCGGTGATGTGCTTCTTTCTTGTGGTTACGTTATTCCAGAGCCGTAGCGCAGCATCTACATAGTCTTTCTGGCCTGTTTCGACGGCAATGTCCACAATGCCGTTTAGAAAAAAGATGGCACTTACGGCGTGCCCCCTAAGCTTTAATTGTTTATCAAATGGAAGGTGGTCCTGATAGTATTCACAAGGGTAAAAAGCTTTTTTATTAATTATCACATTTTCAGCACATTCACAATCCCAACCGTTTATTCCTTTTCCTCTTTTCTCAATTAGATCCATTGCCAACTCTAAATATTTGGTGTTGTTGGTTATCCTGTAAAGTTCAACCAGGCTTAACTCAATCCCCCCATGTCCAGGACAACTACAACCTTCAACCATTTTATCATCACTGGTAAATTTGCATAAAAACTGCGCAGATTTTTCTGCTATATTCAAAAATGAATTGTCAAATTGCCTTGAATAAGAAGCAGCAGCTTCGTATAAGTGTCCGGTAATAAATGGTTCGAGTGTGCGTAATTGCTCAGTCCATGGATTCATCCCTCTTGACATTCCCCATAAGTAGAAGTATCCATCATTCCTTTGTGCTTTCGCATACAATTGTATAATGCTGTCCAATCGAGTTTTTAATGAAGGATCCGGGAATTGGTTCAATGCAAAGACTATTGCCTCCAAATGTTTGTGAAGGTTAGCTTCATGCCATTTTTGCCCACCCATGGCGGTATTTGGTCTGTTTTCTGAGAGTCCTTTGGCCTCCTCGATAACCGAATTCAAATAATTCCAGCTATGCGGAATTGTCTGGTCCTTATAAATTTGAAGCTTCGGGAGCCAGAAACTATCGGTAATATGTACGTTTTTAAGCGGTACTGGTAATATTACTGAACGTTGAAATTCTGCGACACATCTGATTCCAGACTTTGTGGTTTTAGTATCAGAAAATAAAATTGGCTGCCCTGACATTTGTATTGAAAACGAAAATAACAGACTAATTGAAACGAAAATACTTCTCATCAGTTTGTGCTTATTTATATATGTAATTTAAAAATAGATCAGATTCCATGTGTTAAATAATTTCTCCAGAGAAAGTTGTATTGCATATCCTTGTCTAAAAAGGTTGATTGCAAATCATCAATAGCTGTCAACAATTTTCTCATTGCTAGATAAACAAGTGAAAAGTTTGATTAATTTTCTATTAATTCCCCGCAACAATGATCGCAGCTAATCCGGCGATAAAGAGTATGATCATAAAAGACAACATAATATTTACCGATCTAGATGCGCCCTTGAATTCTTTCCAGACAAGTAACCCCCAAAGGGCTGCCACCAATGTGCCTCCCTGGCTTAATCCATAGGAAACCGCTGCCCCGGCCTTACCTGCTGCTAAATAACTGAGGGCAGTCCCCAAACCCCAAATCAGGCCTCCTGAAATTCCCACCATATGTGTCTTAAATGAACCTCTGAAGTACTCGCCATATCCGGTAGGAGTACCTACAAAAGGCCTTTTCATGATGAGCGTGTTGAATAAAATATTGCTCACAAACATTCCGAAAGCGAAAGTGAAAAATGCAGTATATGGAGTAGCCATTTGTGGTGCAGGGGATTCAAAATTATTCAGGTCCATGGATGCTGCAACAAAACGGTAAAAAAATGAAATAAGTACTCCTGCAAGAATGGACAAAATGAGCCCCTTTTTACTCATGCCGGATTCCTTCGTCCCAGGCATCTTTCCTGCTGCTATGCCATCAAAAATTATGGCTGCCATAATCAAAAGAACACCGAGGAAAAGTATAACGGGATTACCTTTTGGCTGCCCAATATAATTTATCACTACCCCAAATACAGTTCCTATTCCTACACCAACAGGGAAAGCAACGGAAATGCCTACAATGGCAATTCCAGCTGTGAGTAAAATGCAAGATGCATTAAAAATAACCCCTCCGGTAAAGGCGCTAAGTAAATTGCTCCAACTTACCTGTTGAATATCCTCTATAAACCCACGACCATGATCTCCGATACTTCCAAAGGTAAATGCCATGAAAATTGATAAAAGCAAGACTCCGATCACGTAGTCCCAGTAATATAGCTCCTGACGCCATGTTTTACCTGCCAATTTTTGGGTGTTTGACCATGATCCCCAGCATATCATGGTTACTGTGCAGAGTACTACTGCAAGTGTGTAATTGTTAACGATATACATAAGAAAATTATTAATGGTTAATATTGAAAACATCTATTTTAAGTTCATAAAGCCTGGTTTCTTGTGGTTTAAGTTGTATGAGAAGATTTTCCTTTTTTGCAGCGGTTTGTCCGATAGGAGGAGCAGTGCAAGGCTCGAGTGCAGTAACATATTCATTTTTCCCAAAATGTTGCCAATTTGCCATCCACGGAAGCTGTGCCTTTGAGTATTTTATTTTAACTGCTAATCCAAGTTTTGAATTATGTAATCCACACTCGCAAAATCCATTGGCGTCAGTTTTCAAATCAATAAATCCAACAGCTTCTTGCTTCCCCTGATAATCATCAGACGGAGCTGTGCATCTTTTAAAGTTACTGCCAGCGTTAAATATTTTATTGTCCATTCCCCCACCTCTTGATTTGCATGTGCCATCCCAAAGTATCTCTGTATCCTCGTCCACAAGAGGCCATCCGAAGTTCAAATGGTATAACAGCATGTGAGGAGCATCAGAATTTCCGAGGTTTGTAACCTCATCTTTTATATTAATAAGCGATGACCCTAATTCGACAGAGATGGTTCTTTTAAGCTCCAAACTCGGCCCTAAAAGAGAGGTTTGAATCATCCTCCCTGTAATGCTCATTTCCATATTCCCTTTTATCAAGTTAGGCTGGATAACCGATTCTATGGTAGCAGGTTGTTGGCTTATACGGTCATGGACACCCCTTTCGCCCGACTCATCCTTTTCATCTCCACCAGTATGGGTGAGGCCACAGGTAGTAAGTAGTCCACCACTGAAGCTTTTTAGCCAATTGGTCGCATAATCAACCGTAGGATTTGGTGAAGAGACACCCAGATGACTGATCCATGCCAGGCTATGTTTGTTGTAAAAGGCATCAACTATATCCATAGCTCTGTCAATCACAACTTTAAACCGCAATCCACTTCCTGTATTGAACCACGCAATACGGCAACCACGACCATCGCCATTATCCAATACTGAGAGTTCGATTCCCCCAAGTTGCTGATGGTTTGAGATTTTGTCTTTCCAGTTATTATTTTTCATTTGATTTAAATTTTATGTTTATAATAGGTTTAAATTAAATTATTGTCCATAGTATGCATAAGCACCGTGCTTTCTAAAAAAATGTTTACTTATAAGCTCAAGCTGCATTTGCTGAGGGTTATCTCCTCCTAAAAGTACTTGGGTGTAAAATGCCATTTTAGCAACCTCTTCCAGCACAACGGCGTTGTGTACTGCTTCTTGGGCATCCTTTCCCCAGGTAAATGGCCCGTGAGAATTAACGAGTACAGCTGGATTATGATCTACATTCATACCTTTGAACCTTTCCACTATCACCTTGCCTGTTTCGAGTTCATATTCACCGTTGATTTCAGTATCAGTCATCTTTCGCGTGACAGGAATTTCCCCTTCAAAGTAGTCAGCATGTGTAGTGCCAAAGGGTGGAATTCCCTTGCCAGCCTGAGCGAATACAGTTGCCCATGAGGAATGGGTATGCACTATGCCGCCAATATTTTTAAAGTTGCGGTACAGTTCCAGATGAGTAGATGTATCTGACGAAGGCTTAAGATTCCCATTCATAATCTTTCCTGATAAATCCACTACTACCATATCCGAAACTTTCATGGTTTCGTAGGAAACTCCGGATGGTTTGATGACCACCACACCCTTTGCCCTGTCAATGGCTGAAACGTTTCCCCAGGTAAAAGTTACCAATCCATACTTTGGAAGAAGCATATTTGCCTCGAAAACTTCTTGTTTTAATCTTTGCAACATACAGATTTACAATATTTTATGCATATTATCCCATACACTGTCCAATGCTGAAATGACCTGTTTGTATAAGGCATATTTCTTTTCGTAGATCTCGATATTCGTCGGATTTGGCTCCTTTCTGCCTTTAATCTTGATCATACGCTTTGCAGCTTGTTCAAAGTTCTTGAATTCACCTACAGCCACCGCTGCAGTAATTGCACAGCCAAATGCACCTGTTTCACCAACGTCAACGGTTTCAACCGGATACTTCATGACATCGGCAAACAACTGTGTCCACTCTTTGGAGTTGGCTACGCCACCTGCCAGACGAATTTCCTTCACAGGTCTATTTCGTGTTGCGATTAGTTTTTCGAAATGAAACCTGTGGCTGAAGGCTATCCCTTCATACACGCTTCGCAAGAGGTGTGCACGGGTATGGTAATTACTCAGTCCCACGAAACTTGCTTTGGCGTTTGGGTGTACATTGCTTCCCATTAGAAATGGCAGGAAGATGGGGCAGAATTCTTCAGCCGGGACTGAAGCTACAAGAGTATTTACCAACTCGTAAATAGATTTTCCTTCCTGTTTTGCCAGTGCTTTTAACTCGGGGAGCAGTGTGTTTATGAACCATTCGTTGTTGCCCGCAGAGGTGGGGCTGCACTCCTCAATAAGGTAGTACTCGGGAAGGCAAAAGATAGAGTTCATCATCACGCTGCCATCGATTACAGGCAGCCTGCTAATGTATTCGTTAATGCTCCACGTTCCGGCAATCATGCATACGCGGTCTTCGTTTGCCGCATCCACTGCTATCGCACAGGCATCAATATCGAACATTCCACCAGCTACTGGCGTGCCGGCTTTCAATCCTGTAAGTTTTGCAACTTCTTCGGTAATATATCCACAGATATCAGTAGAATTTTTAAGAGGCGGAAGCATCTCCATTGCGAACTCCAAACCAAAAAGTTGCAACAGATCAGCATCGTACCGGCGGGTTTGAAGGTTCAGAAAGTTTGTACCGGAATAATCTGTAATTTCTCCATAGGCTTCACCAGTAAGCATGAAACGAACATAGTCCTTGCACTCAAATATCCACCTGATATTTTTGATGCAATCGGGCTCATGGTCCCTGAGCCATGCCAATAGAGATACGGGCTGGCAAGATAGAATTTTTTGATAGGATATTTCGAATACCTTTTGAGTTGTGCCATCTTTCTCCCAATTCATTGGATATTCGTATGCACGGTTATCGCTGGAAATGATGCCGTTACGCACAGGCTTATTGTCCTTTCCCCAAAGGTAAAGTCCCTTACCATGTCCGCAGCAGGCTATTCCGGCAACATCTTCGGCATTAACCTTCGTTATGGACAAAAGATCTTTCAGCACCTGACAGTTAGCCATCCACATCTCCTGCATGTCGCGTTCTGTAAATCCTGGCTTGGGAGTAATCATTTTTGTTTCTACAGAACAAACTCCAACCTCTTTTCCGGATGAAGTGTATAGTGCCGCTTTGGTAATGCTGCCACCATTGTCGAGGCCGATGTAGTAATTCATGATTTTAACTGTTTTTTAGTGAAGCATTATTATTCATTGCTAAATCGTATTTTTCATTGATAAATCGCATGGCTTCTTTAATTGCTTCCACATTATCAATTTTCGGGTCGTTCCACATTTCGATCAGGTAAGGTCCTTTGTAATTCAGCTGTTCCAGTTTTCTGAAGCAATTCGCAAAATCGACGCAACCCTCGCCAAATGGAACACACTTGAATTGTCCACTGAAAGTTTCCGTAACTGCTTTAGTCTCTTTAATGTGGATAGCTACAATACTGGAGATTCCTTTCTCAAGTTCCTCTTCTACGTTATTCCCCCATGCAGTCAGATTACCGAGATCAGGATAAACTTTGTACCAGGGCGATTTGATTTGCGATTCGAACCACAAATGTTTGGTTATTGAGTTCATAAAAGGAGAGTCCATAATCTCCATAGCCAGCATCATCTGGTATTTTTCTGCCAATTTGGATGACCATTTCATTCCTTCCAGAAAGCCTTCAGCACTCTCCTGGGTTGACAATTCATAATAGACATCATAGCCTGCCAACTGAATCACACGAATGCCCAGATCGTCTGCAAATTCGATCGCCTTTTTCATCAAATCGCGGGCTTTGGATTGGACAATTGAATCAGCACTGCCAAAGGGAAATTTCCGGTGCGCGCTGAGGCACATCGACCGGATGGGCATATCCATTTCATGGCAAAGACTTAGGAGCATGTTGCGATTCTCTTTACTCCAGGATAATCTGTCAATACGCTCATCTGCTTCATCTATGGAAATCTCAATATAGTCGAATCCAAGCTCTTTTGCAGTCTTCAGACGTTTTCCCCAGCTCCACTCGGGTGGAAGTGCTTTCTCATATAAGCCTAACAGGTGACCAAATAGCATTTCTTCTTTTTTACTTGTTCAACTTTGCCTTTATACACTTTTGACCTTTTCTTCATTTAATTTTCAGAAGCAAGAACCATGAACCCACTTTATACTACATCCTCTGGTAATTTCATTCTTACCGGTATCTTAAGACCGATCATCAATTTAACCAGTCGATTATTTGCGTTCAATGTTCCAGATATCCAACTTGATGCATCTTGCAGAACCACCTTCACTGAAAAGATCAATACCATCATAATTGAGGTTCTTGTCTTGAGCCGAAGTTGTACATGTCTGGCCATTGACAAATGCTTCTATCAATTGTTTGTCCAAAAACACATGCATACGGACCGGCTGTCCTTTTGGAATATAGGAGGGCCGCCCCTGTCCTGGTGTTACATTAAGAGCTTTGTCCGTATTTGGAACCCTTCCATCAACGCCATATTCATTAGTGGTTACATTAAAATAAATCCTTACAAAGCTTGTCCCGTCTCTTGAAACTCGAACCTTCAGTCCAAAACAATGTGCATCGCCCGGTTCAAAATCCGCTGTGATTTCCAGACAGTCACCGCGTTTTTTGAGGTAATCAGAGGCATTCGGAGATAATTGAATGTTTTTCATTGAATAATGTGCACCACGAAGAGATTTCATTTCAGGTACTGGTTCCTGGTGCAGATGGTCCCCAACTAATTCCAGAATTCTGGGTATAACATGTACTCCTGACCAGGGAAGACAATCACCCTCCGAATTGCCTATCCCGGCGTACAATGCCATCAGGATACGGCGTGGCGCTCCGCCAATGCCTTTCTGATCCACACACAGAGGGTTATAGCAGTGAAAAGGATTTGAATAATCGAGAAGTTTGCCCTCCGGTTTATCAGCGATGAACTTGAAGGCCTTTCGGTCAAAATGTCCGACCCAGTAACGAACAGGCCAGCCACCCAGAATCAGTACATCTTTGGCGCCAAAAGGAAGCAGGTACGGAAATTCCATGAAGCCAACCCTGTCTTTAATACTTGTAGAACCCGTGTCCTTCTTTTGAGTGAAAATCTCACCCTTCTCCTGCCAATGCTCCAGGTCAGATGAGGTCCAGAGCATAACCGCATCACCCTGATTCCCTGGCCTGGTACCTTTATACATTCGGGATGTGATGGTACACCATGCATCGCCCTCTTTCCAGACGTGTCCGTCGTGGTGGTACCTGGTCAGAACGGGCTTTTTGTCTATATAAGACACCAAACCATCCTCACTTCGGGCAAGCACTCCAAACTTGCCTTCAGTTCCCTGTCCGGTGTAAAGTATACGCGGAATTCCTTGGTCGTCAATGAAATGATTCATCAGATAGATGCAGTAAACATCCAGATAGCTGTCCGCCCACGGACCGATGGGCCACTCGGTCCAATGCACCAGATCATCGCTAACATAATGATCAAGACTGGAGTAATTGAGTAAGGAAAATATGTTTCGGTATGAAAAAACGTGGTATTTACCTCCATAAAAATAGGCACCACACGGATCGAAAATGTGCCCCAGTGGCTGAGTCAGGTGGTAAGCAGGACGCCAGGGATCCTGATCTGCCTCGGCCTTCAATGACCTCCAAAGTGTGCTACATGTATTGATGTTCTTGTCCACAGAAGCATCAAAAAAAGCGTTGTAATCCTCGAAGGCCTGACTAAAGGAATTCTTTGCTGTCGGGATTTCCAAGTGTTCTACCCCGCTCAGGAAGGCAATCTGACCATCATTCAACGGAAAACTCCACAATGCAACGGCATCGATCCTGCAATCAGACAAAGCGTTCGGGGTAGAAGTGCCATAAAGATCCGGCTTGCTACACTTAAACGCGCCAATTAACAGGTCATCGTCAAACGGCGAGCACAGCCCTTGACTAAGCGGCAAGGAACTTTTCCGTTCTCCGTTGCAGTAAAAATCGATACGCCCATTGCCGACACGAACAATCAAATCCAGCCATTGCCCTCTCCTTATAAAGTCCAGTGGTAGTTCCCGAAAGATCTTACCTGCCGGTGTCTTGACTCCAAGGAATCCAATCGCCAAACCCGTAGGATGAATAGTAAGTGCCATGAAATCGGAAAAGAACAACGACCCACTCCCTTTCGGGTTTATCCATGCCCGGACATAAAGGCTGAAAGCGTCATCCACAGGTCGCAATCTTCTAGCTCTGTGCGTATCAAGAGAGAACCATCCACCTTCCAGAACTGCTACAAGGCCATCTCCACCGCGCTTAATCGATTCAGTATATTCATCAAGGGTCAGCCTTTCACCCAAATGAGCCTTCCCAGATATTGCCAAATCCACGGGATAATTCTCGCTAGCTGTGGAGGTTGCCATATGCCAAACAATTTGTGCATCCTTGAATGGATTGTCAATTATCTGAGCAAATAAAAAATTAATTCCAACAAAGAATTTTAGTAATAATATAAACGCTAATTTCTTCATAGTCCCTTATTCTATTGTTCACGCAATTCATTCACAATTAGCTTATTATCAATGAAATAAAATCACTGATAAATCCGGTAGAGTTCTCCATCCCATAGTTTGCTATTTTCATTATCACTTTTCTTCCGGAGCCAAACATTTGTGTCTGATTTTCCCCTGTTTGCCAAAGCATAATATGGGATTGCAACAATAATCTTATCATTAGCTGTTCTTCCACTGATGGTTACAATTCCATTTAATAGGTTCGAATTATATTGAAAACCGAATTTGCCTCTATCCTGAAGGGTCATATCTACCACTCCTCCATTATCTAACCCTTCAATTGCGTAAACTAAAGGACCTCTCTGAATGGCAACTTTCCCAACATCTGATTTTACAAGTGGATTTGCTTCCATCAGGACTATCGGCATATCAAAATCGATCTGAACGATATCGCCCGATGCCCAGAGTCTGTTAATGGCCAGGTACCCATTTCCCTGAGGTAAGTTTGTTATGCGCTGGCCATTTATTGTGAAGGAATATTTTTTACACCATCCAGGAATACGGCAGTGGATGTTGAATTTTTGGCTTTTTTCCGGTTTAATGGTCAGCTTAATATCCCCGGTCCATGGATAGTTGGTTTCCTGAGTTATCTTGATTAAGTTATTTTTAATTTTTATATCGGCATCACTGCCTGCATATAAATGGACAAAAATATCTTCGTCGGTTTGCGTATATATATATTTTCCGATTCCCAATAAGGTCCTGTAGGTATTCGGAGGGCAACAACTCCAATTATTTCCTCTTTGCACGTCTCCTTGAAGCGGATTATTATAATTGAATGATGTGCCATCCAGTGATATTGCATGAAGAATTGCATTATAGAGGACTTTTTCCAAAATATCCGAATATTCTGAATTGGTCTTCAACCGAAGCATTTTTGAAGCAAGGCCGGCTATGCCGACAGCCACACATGATTCATTAAGTCCATCATTGGGTAATTCATAATCCATCCCAAATGACTCCATTCTTGACAAAGGGCCGGCGCCTCCCGTAATAAACATCTTCCTTTTTGTAAGATTATTCCAAAGTCGTTCGGCAGCATTGATATAATCCTTATCCCCGGTTTCTAAGGCAACATCCAAAATACCTGTTAAAAAATAAACCCCGCGAACCGCATGACCCACGATTTTGCATTGTTCACGAAATGGCTTATGGTCCTGATAATACTCAAGGGGATAAAAACGACTATCCATTTTATCCAACCTTTCGCCTGCATCACATTCATTACCATTTAACCCATGACCTCTGCGTTCAATAAATTCCCTTGATAAAGAAAGGTAGTTGGTATTATTTGTTGCCCGGAACAATTCGACAAGACCCAATTCCATTCCCGCGTGACCAGGAAACCCTTTTTCCACATGTTTAGCTACAAAATGCTCAAATGCGTTGTCTGCTGATTTTTTGGCTATGTTTAAGAATGAATTATTTTTGAATAACCCATAATGAGCAACTGCCGCTTCATATAAATGCCCGATTGATAAGCTTTCATCCTGAATGATTACATTTGACCACTCGGGCAGATCCCTATTTATTCCCCATATATAAACATATCCATCAGTCTGTTGGGCAGCTGCTATAATTTTTATCACACTATCCATTTTTTGTTCCAACATCTTATCAGGGAATCGATGTAATGCATAACATATTGCTTCCAGATGCTTATAAATATTTGATTCATGCCATCTGGCCCCTCCCATGCTCTGGTCCTTTTGTCCGTTAGCTATCCCCTTCGCTTCTTTTAATATTGATTCGAGGTAATTCCAACTATGGGGAAT
>JBAXUL010000096.1:0-14968 GCA_037129695.1 Prolixibacteraceae bacterium | reverse complement strand
CCTGCTGCGAAACCAGCTGCAAAAGCTGCAAAGAAAGCTGCAAAACCAGCTGACAAGAAATAATAAGCCAATTGTGCTTGTAATTAAAAACCGCGGGAATTTTCCCGCGGTTTTTTTATTGCCTTTTCAAGATTACCTGGTCTTCAGAATCAGTCCGGTGAGAGTAACTAAAAATTATCGGCTTTTCTATAGGCCTCGATTAAGGCCAGTTCGCCCTCTTTGCCTTTGATACTTCGACCGTGTTCCATGCAAAGCACATCATCATACCCCTTGCTTTGGATGAATTTGAAGATATTGTTGAAATTGATTTCTCCGGTACCCGGTTCTTTCCTTCCCGGATTGTCTCCCAGGTGAAATGCGCCGATTTCACTCCAATAGGTTTCGATGTTAGGGATCAGGTTTCCTTCAGTGATCTGCTGGTGGTAAAGGTCATCCACTATTTTACACGCAGGACTGTTTACCCCCCGGCAAATGGCATAGGACTGCGCCATTCCGGTCAGGAAGAGTCCGGGATGGTCCCTTTTGTTGAGCGGTTCCAGCACAATGGTCAAACCACCCTGGAGGGCAATTTCGCTCAGTTCGCGCATGATGTCAATGACATTGGCAGTCTGGAAACCCCAGTCTGTATGTTCATTGTATCGCCCCGGAACCATCAGGGCCCATTTGACCCCTGTCCGCTGGCTCACTTCCACACCCGCTTTCACTTTATCAATAAGCATCTGCCTTACCTCATTGTCTTTCAATACCATTGATTCCTTGCTGAAATCGGCATACAGGACAAATGGACCCAGTTTCATATTGAGTCTGCCAATTTCTGCCGCAATTTTGTTCTGAAGTTCGACGGGTTTTCCCATGAGGCTGTTATCGAACATGGCCCGAAATCCCTGGTCGTTGCAGAATTTGATCTGATCGATCGGATCAGTACCCGCCAATTCGTTAAAAGTTCCAAAACCGGGAGCATACCTTAGTTTGAAGAAGGCGCTGTTCGACGGTTTCACATCCTGCGCATCCGACCTGCCGAAAACAGAGGTGCCGGCACCTGTCAAAGCAGCAGCTGCTGCTGATTTCTGTAAAAAATTTCTTCTTTGCATGGGAGTATGATTGTTCGGATTAGTTAGAATGAATTGTCTGCACACAAATATAGTTTGGCATGCAGTTTCAACTGATAAAGTAGTTAATGATTTGAATATTTAGTAGATATCCTCCTTGGGTACAATGATCCACATGATCAGATAGGCCAGAACTCCGGTACCTGCAAAGATGGCAGCAAAGGCAAAAATCAGTCGGATAATTGTAGAGTCAATTTCGAAATATTTTGCCAGTCCGCCACATACGCCGGCGAGCATCTTGTCTGTTAGTGAACGTTTTAATCTTTTGGGAGTGAGTGGATCAATGATTTCCATGGTGATTATTTAGATATAAGACATGAGATTTAACACATAAAACATGAGTGGGCATTTGCATCAAGTCAGCAAAACAACTCATTCATGAGTCAGTAAATCAGTTAATTATCGCCTTCTTCGTCCAGTTTGTCAAGTTCCTCTTCGTATTCGAGTTCGAGTTCCATGAATTCTTCAGCCTGTTCCAGTAATTCGGTCCGTAGGTCAGCGCTTTCAGGTTCTTCATCGATCCAGTGGATTTCCTGATCAACGTTAAATCCTTCCAGATCGCACCCGACTATGAATCTTGGCTCTTCGGTATGAATGATAAAGATCGTGTCGGGAAGCACCTGTGAATTGTCAGCCAGTAAAAATTTTGGAAGCATAGTGTAATTATTTTGATCGTTGAATTTTTGGTTGGATTGTACACCAAATATAAATCATTTTTTAAAGAGATGCAACCTTCTGGCAGGATCATTCGTGGTTTATTTAATTATTATGTGCGGTTGCCGAAGGTTAAATTATTTGATGGAATAAGGAGCCTGGTGTTTAAAAGAAATAACAGAATGAGAGCAGAATACTTAATCAGAGTTACTCCGGTAATTACCCTTTTTAGAAGTGAATTGTCTGAAAAAACCAGATGTGAATATGACATATTGACTTGAATATGAGTTTATTGTGACTTTTTGTCAGCGCAAAACAAAATGAATATTGACATTTTGTCGGGTGGAATTTTTTGAAAATACACATCAGATTGATTGACAGACGGATGCATTTTGGTGTCCAAATTCGGCACAAGGTTTGAAAGGAAAGGGTGTATCGCATTGGAGCGATGCATTATTAAATGTGTAATTAAATCATAGGAGGAATAAAAAATGACACTTATCAGAACATCAGACAGATTGTATCCATCTTTTCTGAATCACTTTTTCAACGGTGATGTGATGGATTTTAACAACGCCGGTTTCTCGGCAGACAACACGACTTTGCCAGCTGTCAACATTTTTGAAAATGAAGACCAGATTCAGATTGAAGTGGCAGCTCCGGGTATGAACAAAGAAGATTTCAAAGTGGATCTGGAAAACAACCGTTTGACAGTTTCGGCAGAGAAAGAAGAAGAAAAGAACGAATCCAACGATCGATACACTCGTCGCGAATTTCGTTACAGTTCCTTCCGCAGGCAGTTCAATGTTCCGGTTGAGACCATTAACGGAGATCAGATTCAGGCTGCTTATAAGGATGGCATTCTGACACTTACGCTTCCAAAAAGGGAGGAATTGAAACCGAAACCTGCAAGAATCATTGAGATTAATTAATTAAAGAAAGGTCCTTCGGGGCCTTTTTTGTTGGCATCCATGCCGGTGAGTCGGGCATCTTTGAAGCCGAATCCGTATATTTGCAAAAAAGCCAGGATCAGATGTTCGATTCTTCAACGATATGTGCCATTTCTACCCCTGCCGGGACAGGCGGTATTGCGGTTATCCGCCTTTCAGGGGTTGATGCTGTGAGGATTGCCGACCAGGTTTTTCACTCTCCAGTCGCGGGGAAAAAACTCTCAGTTCAGGCTGCAAATACCCTTCATTTCGGATCAATTCTGAAAGGTACAGAAACACTGGATGAAGTGGTTGTCGGACTTTTTCGTTCTCCGCACTCCTATACCGGTGAGGATGTGGTGGAAATTTCCTGTCATGGTTCTCTCTTTGTGCAGCAGCAGATCCTTCAGTTGCTGATCGATCAGGGGGCTGAACTGGCACAACCCGGTGAATTCACCCAACGTGCATTTTTGAACGGCAAGATGGATCTTTCTCAGGCAGAGGCCGTAGCAGATGTAATCGCCTCCGGAAATTCTGCGGCCCACCGGGTGGCCATGAACCAGATGAGGGGTGGATTCTCCATTGAAATCAAACTGTTGAGGGATCAGTTGTTGCATTTTATCACCCTGGTTGAACTTGAACTCGATTTCAGCGAGGAGGATGTCGAATTTGCCGATCGTTCCCACCTGATTGCCTTGTCTCGAAAAGTGGAATCATTGATCAGGAAACTCACAGATTCGTTCCGGCAGGGGAATGTGATTAAAAACGGTGTTCCGGTTGCCATAGTAGGGGAGACCAATGTTGGAAAATCGACCTTGTTGAATGCCCTGTTGAATGAAGAAAAGGCCATCGTCTCCGATATTCATGGTACCACACGCGATGTCATTGAGGATGTCATCAACTTGAACGGCGTACTGTTCAGATTTTTCGATACAGCCGGATTGCGGGTTACCACAGAGCCCATCGAGCGAATGGGCATTGAACGTTCCTACCGGAAACTGGAACAGGCATCCATTGTGCTGCTGGTGCTGGATCTCACCTCGTCCTTTGATTCCATTGTTGGCAGGATGGATGAAATCAGGAAGATGATCACCACACAGAAGCTGATACTGGTCGCCAATAAATCGGACCTGGCATCCAGGAAGATACTGAACGACTTGGCTGGGATACGGCTGAGCAAGAACGAATCAATGGTATTTATTGCGGCCAAATCGAAGGAGAATCTGGCCGCTTTGGTGCAGGAGATGCATTCTGCTGTTTCATGGGAAAAGATTCAGCCGGAGGATGTGATTGTCACCAATATCCGTCATTACGAAGCGCTCACCAAGGCACTCGAATCTATTGAGCGCACCATCGCCGGACTTCAGTCCGGGATATCCGGCGAATTTCTATCCCAGGACATCCGCGAATGCCTCTATTACCTGGGAGCTATCACAGGTCAAATAACTACAGATGAGGTGCTTGGTAATATTTTCAAGCATTTCTGCATCGGAAAGTAATACCCCTTTTCCTGCAATTACCATTACAGGTTCTGATTGTAGTTACTTGATCACCCTAAACATCGCCTTGCCAATTCCTGCCCTTCCATTTTCGGAAATCCCCTGCACCTCCACCACAAAATCCGTATAGACTGCACCGGAAGTCAGGGAAAATTCAAAAAGACCTGTCACATCCACTTTTTGTTCAGGAATCCACAACAAAGTGGTGCGGGTATCGCGCTTTGCATTGGCCGGAGATGCCGGAAAGATGCCGGGTATACGGTGACCCTGGTCGTATTTTTCATTGGACTCACTGGCCGGAGCTAACTCAGTCATGGTGGCCTTTTTCTGGAATATTTCGATGAGCCCGACCGAATTCAACCCGGTGTATCTTTGTATATCCATGGCATTGGTTGAAACATTGATGTGATCCACTTCGGAAGGATTTATTCCCGACAGTTGCGAAATGTCGGTTCCCAGCATCTGACCATCCAAAACAATCAAGGCTCCTCCCTGGTAATTGAGTGAGTTTTCACTCCCGATGAAAACAATCATGTTGTTCTGTATCTTGTAGGGTTTGAGGGTCTTGATCACCTCCAGAATACTCGTGGCGGATTCGAACATCCTTCGTTGATTCTCGAGCGCGGTGTTATTCTCCTTGTAAATTTTGGGGGCCTTGGGGAAGAGCCCTTCATTGTTGGTGTAATAGTTGACGTCCTGCAACCCGTTTTGAACAATTAATCTGTTCTTCTGTCCGTAACCTGCAAGCAAGGCAGATAGCTGGGCATCCATTTTTTTCTCAGATTCCGGCTTCAGGTTGCGGTTCTCTTCCAACGTTGCTGACGGATTAGAATTCAGAACACTTGACCATTTTCCATTTTTTATCCGGTTGGCAATCAAATACACGTCCATCAGGATGGATTGGGTGATTTTGCCCTTTAGGGCTCCGGATATCAGCGAAAATGGATTTTCAAGTTCTGAACTGATCAGCAACGATTCGTCTATTTCAGGTTTAGTAGCATCAATCAGGTGTTGATCGCTGACGGATATACTTATTTTGCCGGATAATGGCTGGTTCTTTTCATCCATCAGCCGGACCTTCACTTTCATGTTTTCACCTGTCAACATGCTGTTTTTTTCGGGTAGAACCTCGATCTTTAATTCCTGCTTTTTGTCGACAAATACAATTCTTTCGGCAAGTAATTCGCCGGTAGTTGAAAAGACAGACAGCCGATTGATGCCATGGGGGATAGAATCTGCGGGTATTTTAATCCTGCCGCCTTGATTGATATCCAGATCGGCGGCCCAGCTCATGTTATTGCCCTGGGTCATGGTCAGGGCTATGGAATGTTTCTGTTTGTCTGCGAAAACAAGATTGGCTGTGATAAATTGCGGATCAAATTTCACAATTGACAAGGAAAGACCGTTCGGATTCGGATTTGGAAGATCGAAAGTCTGATTTTGTCCGGTTTTTCCTGATATAACCAGTTTGTATTTTTGATTTTCTGCGCAGTTTAAAGTAAACATGCCCAATCCCTTGTCGATGGTTCTTACCTGCGCGATCATTTGACTGTTTTGATTTTGAAGATCTCCCTCCACTCCAACAGGCATACCCCATTTATTCATCGCCGTGAACCCAATTTTAGACAGTGTGCCCGGGATTAAAGTTCCGCCTTCGGGATAGAATTGAATTTGAACGGCATCCAGGTTGGAGGGGAGGAAAATTTCACTTACCGATTCCTCCCTGTTTGCGCTCAATTCCATCAAAAATGGTTCTCCGTTTGTTTTGGTCGGAAAAGAAAATGGAATCGTCAATTTCCCCTGGTCATTGGTTTTAAGTTTTCCTTTTTCGATCATTTCTGCACCATTCATCAATTGGAAGCGTACGGTACTATTTTTTTGGATCTCCCCGGATAAATCCCTGATTTCAGCATACAATTCATTTTTCTGACCTGAAATCGATATACTGTCTTTCAAACTTGATTTGACCAACCATTGGTTGTTGTAGTTCGGATCTATGTTGACTCCAGTAATGGAAATATCTTCAGGATTGGTTGTGGATGAAGGAAAGACGCAAAGAAAATAGAATCCTTTGGTGAGCGCTTTTGGTAAGGCAATATCACAATTGGCAGATCCATTCCTAATTTTGAACAGTTGCTGAATTTCTGATTTCCCCTTTGCATCATAAAGTTTCACGAAAAGTTCATTGCTGCCAGATGCTGAAGGTATAAGGTTATTGTCGGTTACGATGGTCTGAAACCAAACAGTTTCACCGGGTTTATAAATGGATTTGTCCGTTGTTACAAAAACCTTCTGAATGGGATGACTGCCATAATAGCCGGCCAACTGCCTGTTGATTTTAGCGATGGTTTCCTGATCCTGGGCAGACAGAACGAGTCCGGCTGTCATAAGGATGGCAAGCAGATAGAAGGTTTTCATTTTTGATAACTTTAATGATTGTTGGATCAAACCGCGTTGCTATCAAAAGTACAAATCTTTTGGGGGATTTATCCAATGCGCTTCACTCTTCCTACGCGATGGCCATAAGTCGCGTAGAAGAGGATGTAGCAATAAATCGGGATCACAATCCAGTAGGCGGTCAAGGGTGTGCTGAGGTCAGCCAGTTTGCCATACAACAATGGAACCACAGCCGCTCCCGAAATAGCCATAACCATCATGGAGGAGCCGGTCTTGGTAAATCTTCCCAACTTGGTGATGGCCAATGGCCAGATAGAGGGCCACATCAATGAATTGGCCAATCCGAGAAAGGCAATGAACATTACCGAAACAAATCCTGTAGTCACGATGGCAAGTAAGGCAAATGCGAGGCCCATGATGGCGGATATGATCAGTACGTTTTTCTGCTCAAGGTATTTGGGAATCACAATGATTCCGACGATGTACCCAACCAGCATGGCGAAAATGGTGAAAGAGGAGAAAAATCTTGCCGTTTCGATCGGGATGTTGAGGTAAACGCCATAACTGATGATCGTATTTCCTGCAATCACTTCAACCCCGGTATAGAGGAAGATGGCAAGAACTCCGAGCAACAGGTGGGGAAACTGGAAGATATGCGTTTTTTCAGGTCCTTCGGTAGCTTCAACGGCATTCTCCTCTTCGTGGTCAATGTCAGGAAGGTTGGAGTAGTAAAGAAACACCGCCAGGATCAAGAGTGCGGCCATGATGAAAATATAGGGGATGATTACCCTGGAAGCCAGCATATTGAGTTCGGGTATTTTCTGATCGACAGTCATACTTTTTATTTTTTCAACGATTTCATCCGCGCCATCAAGCGTGATGAAACCCAAAATCGCCGGAGCAAGCACCCCCGCCACACCATTGCAAATTCCCATGATGCTGATTCGTTTTGCTGCACTCTCAATGGGGCCCAGAATAGTTACATAGGGATTGGAAGCGGTCTGAAGCAAAGCCATTCCGGCACCCTGAATAAATAACCCTGTCAGAAACAATCCGTATGTACGGGTAAGTGCAGCCGGAACAAAAAGGAGAGATCCTAAAGCCATGATCACCAGTCCGGTAACCATCCCTTTTTTATAGCCAGTGAGGGTAAGCAGCCATCCTGCAGGCACTGACATGAAGAAATAAGCAATGTAAAATGCAAAAGCAACAAGATAGGACTGGAAATTGGATAGCTCACAAGCAATCTTGAGATAGGGAACCAATACTGCACTTAGCCAGGTGATAAAGCCAAAAACGAAAAAAAGAATGCCGATGATGACAATCGGACTGAAACTGTCTTTGTTCAGTTTGAATTTGTTCATAGTAGTAGTTGAAAATTGGAGGCTGCAAAATAAGAAAAAATGCCAATGTATCAGCTGAAGTCTGCCTGAAGGCTCAAATTTTCCTGGACTTTTTGTTTGTCAGCAAGTTCGATATTGCGTTTTCATCACCATCCCATGCTAAATTTTCAACGGTTTCAAAAAATGCCAATATTTTCTTGATTCAAAATCAACAATATTTTGCTGCATGATCATTGCCTTTTCACGGTAAGGTGATAGCCTAAATAAATTGTGTTTTTAAATATTGTGAAGGCCGGAATAGAAATGCTTTTTCACCGGGGGAAAAGAAGAACAACAAAATTCCGGAACGATGGGCTCATTGGCAGTTTACTGCTTCAAAGTTCAAGGTTGTATGTTGATACATCGATGTAAGTCAGATTTGATGGATTCATTCTTATTTTATTGGTTTAAAATAAAATGATGGCAGTATTTTTCAAATTTGACCAGAAAATTGCATGGAAATTTTCTAAAATAGAGACTGCCAATATCAACTCCTACCTATTTAATTTCAGATAATTATTGATGATGAATAATTATTTCTTGAGAAATATCGGGAATGGAGTTTCAACATTCGCTTCAAATGTCTATATTGGAGTCATAACCTTTCTTAGTTCAGTGGGATATACCCAAAATTGTACAGAATGGGAACCGGTAATAACTCGAAAATAGAGCTTATTGATGAATTGAAGGCCTTGAAGGATGCCTTGTATAACAAGGAAAAAAGAGCGGAAAGAGACTGAACTTTTGCTTGGAGAGCGTGTAAAGGAATTGAGATGCCACAATAGAATATCGGAAGGTATTGACATTCAGGATTATACGATCTAATAGGTTCTAAGAGAAATTGTAGCTATCATTCAGGAAGCCTGGCGATTTCCTGAAATTGCAGGTGTTTCCTTACAAGTGAATAACGAAATTTTCTTTTCTGAAAAATTCGAGCGGCTGAACCTTAAAGAGTTTTTAAAGGTTATAGTTGAGTACATTTACAAATAATTCTTTTATATATCCGGTGATTACTGGCTCGAAAATTTATCCCTTATTATGAAACGAATATTCCATTATATCACACCTCCTTTGCTGCTATTCCTGATGGTCTTTTTGTCGTATGATGCAATTGCAGATCAGAATGTTGGTCTTCGAACTGTGACTTTACAGCTCAAATGGAAGCATCAGTTTCAATTCGCAGGTTATTATGCTGCTATTGAAAAAGGGTTTTTCAGGAATGCAGGTTTATCGGTCAATCTTTTGGAGGCTAGCGAGAACCACGATTCCAATGAGGCAGTTTTTGATGGTCATGCCGATTTTGGCGTCTGTTCTTCGGAGGTGCTCATTTTACGATCGAAACACCCCAACACAGTGATTCTTGCATCTGTTTTTCAGCATTCACCTGCGATTATTTTGGCATTGTCAAAATCCGGGATTAAACATGCTCGTGATCTGGAAGGGAAAAAATTGTCGATGGATAAAAATTTCTGTGAACTTACCGCATTTCTTGCCAGCGAAGGTGTTTCACCCGAAAAGTACAAGTTGGAAAAGCAAATTTTTGATGTACAGAAATTAATTGACGGTGAAGTAGATGCTATGGCAGCCTACGCAACAGATGAACCATTTACGATGGAAGAGGCCGGGATTGGATACACAGTGATGTCTCCCATGATGGCAGGAATTGATTTTTATGGCGATGTGCTGTTTACGACTTCAGATTTGATCCGGAAAGATCCTGAATTGGTAAGAAAATTCAGGCAGGCTGCAATGGAAGGGTGGCAATATGCGATGGAACATCCTGATGAAATAGTGGATGTTATTTACAATCAGTATAGTAAAAAAAATTCACTGGCTTACCTCAAGCACGAGGCCGATCACATGAAAAGCCAGATCATGGAGGATGTGGTTGAAATTGGATATTCCAATCCTCAAAGATGGCACGAGATCCTTGGAATGCTCCAGAAATTGAACATGGTAGACAATGCTCAGACGAACGATGGGTTGTTGTACCAGGATTATGACGGAAGAGCTAAAGACATTCCCTGGACGATTGTTCTCCCTTTGCTGTTGATTATATTGATTGTTTCAGCAGTTTCTTACTTCTTTTATCGAACATCGAGTAACCTCCGGATTGAAATTTCAAAACGAAGGAAGATTCAAATTGAATTGGCGGAGAGTGAAGAACTTTACCGCTCCGTTGTGACGGCATCGCCCGATTCGATTATCATTACGGATATGGAAGGAATCATCCGATTGGTTTCTCCTGTTGTTTTTAAAATGTTTGGTTATCCGGAGCAGGAAATACTGCAACAACCAATGGCCTTCCTCTTGGCTGTCGAAGATCGTTCGAGAGCCCTCGAAAATATGGTTCAACTGAAATTGGGCAATTATTCAGGGGTTCAGGAATATGTTGGACTTCGTTCAGACGGTACAACATTTCCGATTGAGGTGACTGGCGACCTGATTTTGCCTGATCAGGGAATTCACAATGGGATGGTCTTTGTGTCAAGAAATGTTTCAGAACGGAAAACAGCCGAATTCAAACTGAAAAAAAGTGAAGTAACATTCAGAAAATTGGTCGAATCGATCAATGATGTCATCTTTGAATTTTCGGAGGACGGTACGATAACCTATGTGAGTCCCTCGATAGAACAGGTTTTGGGTTTTACCCAGGATGAATTCATCGGTAAGGACTTTTTTGAAACGATCCCTGAATCCAACAGGCTGATCGCCAGTAAAAAATTAGGTGCACTCCGGAAGAAGGACTATTATTTAGTGCAATATGCATTACCGTCAAAAAATGGGGATTTAAAGTGGATCAGATGCTCGTTTAGTGCAGTCTTTGAAGAGGAGAAGAGGGTTGGATGGATTGGGTCATTCAATAATATCACAGATTATAAAAAAGCCGAGGAGAAGCTTTTAAAGGCAAACAGGTTCTACGAGTTTATCAGTCAGGTTAATCAGTCCATTTCCCTGATCAGAGACAAAGAGCCACTTTTAAAGGAAGTATGTCGCATTGCAATTGACACCGGAAAATTTCGGATGGCCTGGATAGGTTTTATCAATGATACCAACAACCTTGTAGAACCATTTGTGTTTGCAGGAGAGGAGAATGGGTATCTTTCAATCATCAAGCACATATCAGTGAGTGATAGACCGGAAGGCCGCGGGCCAACCGGTACCGCTATCAGAGAAGAGCAGCACTACATTTGTAATGACATTGAAACGGACCCCAATATGGCGATATGGAAAGATGACGCACTTGTACGCGGTTACCGCTCATCCATCGCCATTCCAATCATGCGAAAAGGAAGGGTACACGGTGCCGTTTCCCTTTATGCTGCCCAGCCCGGTTTCTTCGACCAGGGTGAGGTTGACTTGCTGGATGAAGTAACCGGAAACCTGAGTTTCGCATTGGATGCGATTGATGCCAATCAGGAAGTGAAGGATATGAATTCCAATCTGGAACTTATCATCGAACAGCGAACCAGACAACTGGAAGATTCGAACAAGATCCTCCTGAATGAGATAGAGGAGAGAAACAGGGCCGAAGGAGCGCTGGTTATCAGTGAGAAGAAATATAAGACTGTGGTGGAAAATATCAAGGAGGTAATATTCTACACAGATGCGGAAGGTTTATGGGTATTCCTGAACAAATCATGGACGGAGATAACGGGTTTCAGCCTGGAGGAATCAATCGGGCAATTGTTTGTCAATTATGTTTATCCGGAAGACAGGGATTACAACATGGAACTTTTTCTTCCATTAATCAGAAGAGAGAAGGAATATTGTCGTCATGAGGTGCGCTACCTGACAAAAGATGGCGGTTTTCGATGGATTGAGGTTTTCGCCCGTCTTACCATTGAGGAGAATGGGGATGTTTCAGGAACTTATGGTACACTAAGAGATGTCACGGATCAAAAACTTGCCAAGGCATTTGAAAATGAATTGTTGCAAATGTCGCCCAAACTGACAGGGATTCCGTTACCGGAAATTGACAATGCGCTGAACCTATCCCTGAGCCGGATGGGCCAGTTTCTGAACGCAGACAGGGCTTATATCTTTGAACTCAATCCTGAGACGAAGACCATGTCCAATACTTTCGAGTGGTGTAACAAAGATATTCTACCGGAAATCGAAAATCTTCAGGATATTCCGCTTGAGATGCTGCCAAATTGGATGAACACACTTGATCGCAAAGAGAATATAGTGATCACTTCGGTGGTTGATTTACCTGACTCCTGGAAAGCTGAGCGTGAGATACTCGAACCTCAGGGTATACAGTCACTTATAGTCATCCCCATGTTGTCTGAGAATAACCTGAATGGTTTCATGGGACTTGATTCTGTGATCTTGAAAAGAGAATATACTGTTGCAGAAGTGAACATTTTAAAGGTATGGAGCTCGATGCTGGCAAGTTTGATTAACAACAAGAAGACCGAACTACTGCTGGAACAGACTCGCCAGAACTATGAAACCTTTTTCAATACCATTGATGATTTTCTCTGGGTGCTTGACGAACAGGGCAACATCATTCATGTTAACACCACTGTCAAAAAGAGACTGGAATATCAATTCGATGAACTTCAAGGTAAATCGGTATTGATGGTTCATCCTCCGGCACGAAGGGATGAAGCAGGCAGGATCGTTGGAGAGATGCTTGCCGGGACTGCCGATTTTTGTCCTGTTCCCATTGTAAGCAAATCCGGCAGGCAAATTTCGGTTGAAACCAGGGTTAAGCCGGGTTTCTGGAATGATCAGCCTGTTATTTTTGGTGTGAGTAAGGACATTTCCAAGGTCGAGTTATCAGAGCAAAAATTCTCCAAGGCATTTCAGGCCAATTCGGTGATGATGTCGCTGGCGGATTTTGATACCGGTATATTTTATGATATCAATAATGAGTTTGTCGAAGCACTGGGTTATTCCCGGGAGGAGGTGATCGGAAAGTCAAGTAAGGAGCTAGGGCTTTTTGTTGATCCCGATTTCAGACCCCGAATCATCGAGAATATAAACAACGATACTCCGATCAGAAAAGAGGAGATCAAGGTTCGTACCAAGGATAGCACCATTAAAAATGTGCTCATTTCCTGCGATGCGATTTTTATTGGGAGCATCAGGTATTTGTTGTGTGCAACGATTGATATTTCTGACAGGATCAAAGCCGAAGAAGAAATTAGAAAGGCACGCTTTGAAGCTGAACAGGCCAATGTGGCGAAGAGCGAGTTTTTGTCCAGGATGAGCCACGAGTTGAGGACTCCAATGAACTCAATTCTTGGATTCGCCCAATTGCTGGAAATGGGTGATCTCAATTCGGGGCAGAGGAAGGGAGTCAATTACATCATCAAAAGTGGTAAACACTTGCTGGACCTCATCAATGAGGTGCTTGATATTTCGAGAATCGAAGCCGGTCATCTTTCTCTTTCACTCGAACCGGTACAAATAAGCGAAGTGATCCATGAAATGTTTGATCTGGTCAGGCAACAGGCTGATGATCGCGAGATTAAGCTTGAACTGATCGATTCACAGGAAAATTTGCTCTACATCAAGTCCGACAAGCAAAGATTAAAACAGATATTGTTAAATTTGCTCAATAATGCTGTCAAATACAATAGAAAGGGAGGCAATATTTTTCTTGCTACCAAGGTGATGCCCCAAAACGAAAATGGTATAACTCCGGTCAGGATTTCTGTGATCGACACTGGAATAGGAATTTCTGTGATTGATCTCCCAAAACTTTTCAATCCATTTGAACGTATTGGTGCAGATAAGACTGAAACAGAGGGTACAGGTTTAGGACTGTCGGTAGTGAAGAAATTGATTGGTGCAATGGGCGGAAATATTGGTGTGGAAAGTGTTTACGGAGAGGGGAGTACCTTCTGGATTGAATTTCCAATGAGTGAAGGTGTCAAGGAAAGCTACGAAGAACCATCTTCTTCCGAAGATATTACTTTGAAAATCCGACATGAATCGGGGATCATTCTTTACATCGAAGACAACACTTCCAATGTTGTATTGGTTGAGGAGATTGTTTCCTCTCAGCGTTCGAATATTCGTTTGGTAAGCAATTCATTTGGATTGAATACCCTTCCATTAGCCATTGAATACCGGCCGGATATGATCTTTCTGGATCTGAACCTTCCTGATATTCATGGAAGCGAGGTATTGAGGATGTTACAAGCAAATGATGAAACTAAGAAAATACCGGTTGTGGTGATTAGTGCAGATGCGATGCCCCAACAAATTGCCAAACTTACTGAAATGGGTGCCAGAAGGTATATTACCAAACCTTTGGATCTTGATCTGTTTTTGAATATTATAGATGAATTCATTGTATGATCCAAGTTGCTTTTTGGAATTTGGATTGTGCTATTAAATAAATGAGATATGATTGATTCCTCGCTTAAAAAAGCCAATATTCTGATTGTGGATGATCAGGATGCAAATATTGATGTTCTGGAGGGTTTTCTTGAAATGCAAGGCTTTGAGAACATCAAAACAACAACAGATCCCAGACTTGTTGTTTCGCTCTTTGAAAGTTATCAGCCGGATATCATATTGCTGGATTTGTCAATGCCTTATTTGAATGGTTTTGAGGTGATGGAACTCCTAAGGAAGTTGTTGAAAGGAAATACGATTCTGCCCATTCTGGTATTAACAGCCGATGTTACCAATGAAACAAAAATTCGTGCTTTGTCAGGAGGTGCCAATGATTTTCTTACTAAACCATTTGATTTATTGGAAGTTGGTTTGCGGATACGTAATCTGTTGCATTCAAGTTATTTGCAGCAGCAATTGCTAAGCCATAATGCCATTTTGGATGAAAAAGTGATGGAAAGGACACGCGAACTTGTAGAGAAAAACTTTGAATTAATTGCGGCCAAAGAAAAAGCGGAGGAGAGTGACAGACTCAAAACTTCATTTATCAACAATATTTCTCATGAGATAAGGACTCCACTCAATGGAATTGTGGGCTTTGGACAAATTTTGATGGAACCGGATCTGATGGACGAAGAAAA
>JBAXUL010000095.1:0-15136 GCA_037129695.1 Prolixibacteraceae bacterium | reverse complement strand
ATCTGGAAGACGAATACACATACGTGAGGTGCCTTCTTTTACTTCAGCTGTTTCAGAATCACGTCGATGGCTTTGTCCAGCTGGAGATCCCTGTGGTTGATCTTGTCTTCGAAGGTATCGATGACCAGGATATCTGGCCTCACCCCGGTTTTTTCCAGGTCCTTGCCGTCCAGCGTATAGCAGCCCCAGGCCGGCATGCGGACCAGGGAGCCATCCACCAAACCTACTCCACTGGTGAAGATGATCCAGTGATAGGTCTCGTTGCCGATGATCTTACCCAATTTCAGGGCCTTGAATCCCGCTGCGGTCATCTCGGCATCACTCAGCGACTGCTCGTTGATGAGCAAAACCATGGGCTTGTCGGCCGGGGCAAAATTGGGCTGCGGACTCAATGCCCCCTCCCGGTATTTCCAGTTCAGGTAGTGCTTTTGAGAGAGGAAATTCAACACCTCGTTGTGCACGTTGCCTCCGGTGTTGTAGCGCAAGTCAAAAATCAGGGCGTCTTTTGTGTTCAGCTCCTGGGTCATGTCAATGAGGAACTTTTCGATCTCTCCCTGGCCCATATCTTTCATATAGCCATAAGCGATGCGCCCCTTGCTCTTCTCGTCCACCCGCTTCTGGTTGTTGTCGATCCATTCGTCGTACAAATTGTTTCGCAAAGAAGCCTGCGGATGAATTTTGGTGGCAACCATCTTTCCCGCCCGGCTGACGGTCAGCTTCAGCTCTTTGTCGATGGAGGGCATGGTTAAGTAAAAGTTCCTGTCCAGATGGGTGTCGACAGTTTTGTCGTTCACCTTTACCAGGATATCGCCGGGTTTCAGGTCGACCGATTTCTTGTCGGCTGCACTGCGTTTCAGTACATATTTGATTTTGAACGGATCGAGGTTGTCGAAGACTATGCCAGTCTCCATGGTGGTATTGGTGAGGGCGATGTTCTCATCATCGCCATTTGTGCTGAATCCCTGGTGGGAGGAGTTGAGTTCGCCCAGCATGTCGTTCAGCAAGATCCTGAAATCGGAACGGTTGTTGGCAAACGGGACAAACTGCTTGTAATGCAATTTGGTCGCGGCCCAGTCATTTCCGTGAAAATTTGCATCGTAATAATTTTCATTCATCTGCGCCCATGCCTCCTGAAACATCTGCGCAAATTCTTCGGTTAAATTTCTTCTGAAGGTGGAGCTCAGGTTGATGGCATCCACCTTGTTGCCTTCCAGGTTCAATTTGTAGATGTTACCGCCAAACAGCACGAACATCTTGTCGCCGGCTTCTGCGATATCAAATCCATAGGAGCCTTCGGTTCCTGCTATTTTCTCGGTTTTGTTTTGTTCAAAAGGCTCAATCACGGTTTTCCACAAAGCTGCTTTCCCTTCCGCGTGGTCGCTGCGGTAGAGTACGGTGGTTTTTTCCGCCTTCAGGGTGACATGCTGCAAAGATTGTGTTCCGAAATTGGGACTGATCTGCTCCACCCTTTCCATGAGGTGATCCATATCGATGTTGATCATTTTGGCCTCTGCCGCCTCTGCCATTTTCGCCGTATCCTTTTTGGCGGTATCTTTCTTCTCTTCTGCAAACAAGGCCTTGAACTTGTCCATCCTGTATGGCTCGTCCAGTTTTTCCAACGGAAGCCGGTAGACTTTTGAATTGGTCATGCCAGTCGGATAAGAGGGTTTGAGTCGCTGGGAGGTGAAATAGAGGTACAATCCGTCGGGCGACCAGATCGGATCCGCTTCGGTAATATCCGTGTTGGTGATGTTCGTCGTGGTATTTTCCTTCAGGTTATAGACGTAAATATCCTCTTCGAAATTTCTTTTGGCGGTGAAGACGATGTACTGGTCGTTGGGCGAAAATCCGGGGTTGCTGTTCTGAAATCCCCACAACTCCTGTTTGGCAATGGTCTTGACCTCCAGTGTTTTCGTGTCCAGTAGTTTAACCTCATTCCTGCCGCAGAGAAAGACCGCTTTGGTTTTGGTTTTGTTCAGTGCCAATCCCCTGCAGTCTTTTGCCTCCCTGGTGATTTGCCGGGCGGCGCTGTCCTTGTCGGCGGCAATCAGGAATAGATTTGTGTAGCCACTGACGGTCTGGGTATAAAGCAGGCTCTTGTTGTCTGCCATCCATTTCACTTCCTTGACCCGCTCCTTGTTGGATTCGTTGAGGTTTCGGATGAATTTGCCTTCCACATCGCTCACGAACAGGGCACCCCTGCTCACAAAACCGAGTTTCTTGCCATCCGGCGAAATGTCATAGGCGGTGATCTTTCCCTTGACATCAAAATCCTTGTCTTTGCTCAGCGTGTTGTTCCGGTAGATGTTGATGTTGATCTTTTCGGCTTTATTACCTGCCACATCATGCATCCAGAGCTGGTAATCCTTTTCAAATACCACTTTCCCCCCGTCGGCATTGACGAAAGGTGTTTTGATAGAAGTTGGAAACTGCGTAAGTGCAATTTTCTTGCCATTCACAAGACTGTAGAGGTTGTAATCGTCGTTTCCTTCGTCGGATATGAAATAGATGTTCCCGTTTTTATCCACCGTAGCTCCAAAATCTTTTCCGGTCCAGGTGGTGTACCGGGCGTATTTTTTGGTGGCAGGATTGTACGACTGGATATCCGGATTGTATGGCCCTTTGTAACGCTTGCGTTGCACCTGGTTGCTGCTCTCCCAGGTGTCGTTGAAAAAGATCTCTCCCGTGACCGGATTCTCCACCAGGTTATGGTCGTTTTGGAAGAAATGGTCGCCGAAAACCCGGGTGGGTGTGCCACCTTCAACGCCTACCTTGTAACCGGAAACCAGTCCGGTCCGGTTGCTGGAGAAATAGATGAATTTGCTGTCCCAGCTCCAGCTGCTGACCTCATCCGAGCCGCTGTGGTAGGTCAGTTGTTTGATGTCACCACCTCCGGCCGGCATCACGTACACGTCGCTGTTGTTGTATTGTCTACCGGTAAAGGCGATCCATTTTCCATCGGGTGAGACCTTTGCCCCATTTTCGTAGCCCTGCATGGCCGTTAGCCGGGAGGCAACACCCTCTTTCAGAGAGGCTTTCCACAGGTCGCCTTCAAAACTAAATACCAGCGTTTGTCCGTCCGGGGTAAGGGAAGGGCTGGAGAGGAAATAGGGTTCAGTGGTTTGCGCGGTAGCGAATTTGACCACAACCAGCAATAAAAGGGTAATCCATCTTCTCATAACTTCTATAAATTAAAGAGACTAATTGTTATAATTTGACACCTCTAAATTTCCCCAACGGGAGGACTTCAGATTTGCGATCTGATCAACATCAGCGCTTTACTCCCCTCCTTTGGAGGGGTTGGGGGAGGTTAAAATGTATCGACAAAATTGTATGATTTTACATTGTTCGTTTTACTTTATGGTAACTAATGTAATACAATCCTTATCTCCGTAAGGGTGTGGCCGTGTAATTTAACATCTTTGTGGCCCAGGGCAAGAAGAATTTAAAATTAGGTGCATCGGTGTGCCCGCCATCGTGTTGCCGCCAGGCAAGCTGGCCTTCGAGCATGCCGGTATTGAAAGGAGGCATCTTCTCGGTCTGGTAATCGTTGGAAACGCCAAGATCCTTTGCCCCCAACAGTTTATAGACAGAACCTGCTGCGATGACGGCCATGTAGCTTCCCTGGTGATCCAGCCACCTGGAATCGCCCTTATCGGGAATGCCATAACTGACGAACGTGAGGCGGGGCGCGCAGAGGGCGAACAGTTCGTGGGAGTCGACGGGCAGGTCACACCCGGTTTTGGTGCCAAAAGCGGCTTTGGAGGCACCGTATTTCATGTAATTTCCTGCCATCCAGTAATATTCTCCACCGGTGAGGCTCTCGACGGCCTCGCCGAATACGCGGCGGTGCAGGGCGGCACCTCCTTTGCCGGAGGAGCCGATCAGGCCAACCGCAAAACGTGGTTCAAAAGCCAATGTGACCAATGCCGCCTTGCCATATCGTGACACTCCTTCGATGCCCACCTTTTTGGCATCCACGAGGGTATCCGTCTCCAGGTAGTCCAATCCGCGGGCGGCACCCCAGGCCCAGGCACGCAGGGATCCCCATTCGTCGGGTTTGCGTGGCTGTCCCTTGTTGACCAGTCCGATGATGCCTCTGGTGATACCGGCCCCATTGTCGGCCTGGATACTGCTTGGGTCGATGGTGGCATAGCCCCAGCCTGCAGCGAGCAGTTGGTCAGTTGGGATGGGATCGCCTTCCGGCTTGGGGGCAAAAAAATTGGGACCGGCCAACCGTGTCACCGGGTTGTAAGCCGGATAACGGTCGAAGATGACTTTGACCTCCGGGTTGGCTTTGATCATCATCTCCCGGAAGGCGGCATTCAGCTTCTCCATCTCCTCAGGCGAGGGTTGCGCGGGAGCGGGAAAGGAGGGACGTCCGAGCATCATCAACACAGGAACCGGTCCCTTGACGTTGGTGGGAACGACCAGCATCATATTGATGTTGACATCGATGAGCGGATAGTCTACGTTGTCCACGTGTCCGGTCAACTGTTTGGCGATGACAGGGGTGAAGCCTACAAATTCCCGGTCGGTGATTTTAACCGTCCAGGTTACTTTGGGGAGATGAAGGGGGAGTCGTCCGTAGACCTCGCGTTCCATCTCCTCCACGATTTCTGGGCGGCGCAGTTTCCACCAGGCTTCGGCCGTGGTTATTTTTTTGCCATTTTTCAGGGTCAGGATCTCCGGCAGCAGCGGACAGGGATTGGCCAGGGCTTCGTCGTAATTGGCATGGTTGGGGGCGGTGGCGTTGCCACTGGGACCGGGTCTCAACTCTTTGATTCCCAATTGTTGCATCATATCCTCGTGATCCTGCTGTGCCGTAAAGGTCACGATCTTCGGATATTTGCTGCTATCGATCTTTGCTACCTGAGCAAAGGCAACCAAAGAAAACCCAGTTACCAATAATAAAAGAGTCAATTTTTTCATTCCGGACAATTTGATTTTTACTTGCTGTTTGAAACCCTCAGTTCAAAATGCAGTATCTTCTGAGCGCTTTGCCTGTAAAGATTTCAATCGTAAATATCCCTATTTTTTAGTTCTCAAAAGGAATCAAAGTTCAGAAAATTACAAGACTTGCCTAATTTATCCAAGTCAATGGGTAATTATGTTAAATGGACAAAATCAGGTTGTAGATTTTAATCGCTTTTTTGGGGAATGCCGGATAGTTTTCGCGCAAAGATCGCAAAGAAAAATGAGTGTAAACAGAGAAAGATGGAGATTATAATACTTACCTACCGGGATTCATCCGGAGTATATACGATCTGTAAAATGACCATCAAACTGTTGATTTTGAAGGGATCCTCCGATTATCCGTCCTTCCTCATTGCTTGCTCATCCAGACTCCCGGTCCGGAAATATTGTCAAGGCATACTTCAGGAGATGAACCCAGCAGAACTCCCTTGTCATCAAAAACGTCATGTTTGTAATAGGAATAGCATCTGATCCTGAACAATCCGACATTGTAACTGATCTGCTGGCTGTTGGTACCCGCTTGAACCAGTCCCGACTGACTGGTCTGGTCGTATTCCCAGCGCATCTCTTTTTTGTCGAGCAGGGTCCAGGTATGCCTGACCGTTTTGCCGAAGTAGCCGGCATCCACGTAGGTAGAATCCATCGAGGCGGGGGTGGTGGTATAGTTGACGGTGTAATTGATTTTGAATCCAGCATCCGCCGAAAATTTAATGAACAGTGATTGCTTGGCGAACTGTGGATCCTGTCCGGTGGAGATGCTTTTTACCGAATTGGTTCCAAGACCTTCCACCGTACCGGTCAGGGTGAAGCTGGTCCTGATTTTTTTCCAGGGCCAGCTGGTTCCGCCCACTGCTTGCGAGGAGGTCAGGCTGAAGTTATTGGTGGCCACGACCTTGTAAACCAATGTTGACTCCCCGATTTTGGCGTTTTTTGAGTCGTACAAAAATACTTTGACGTTGTAATCTCCGGCTGCAGCGAAGGTGTGGCTTGCGGTGCTGATGTCGGTCACCAGGAGCGGATGGGTATCATCCCCGTCACCGAAAAACCATTGATAGGTGGCAGGTTTGGGTACTGTTGAAGTTGTTGTTGCCGAGAACTTAACCGCCGCGTTGGGTTGTCCCTGCGACTGATCAGGAACGATCGTCAGATTGACAGTCACTTCCGGTACCAGTCTGAAGGTCATGGTAGCAGAACCGTTGTCCGTGTCTTTTGTTTTGTTGACGACCATGATGTCGATCCATCCCAGTTTATTCAGAAGGATAAATTTGACGCTGTCGTTCTCGTTCATTGAACTGGCCAGTGTTCTTGTGCCATCGTAAGTACAGTAGTAGGCAAGCACTTCTACTTCTGTCGATTTCTTGTTCAATTTGGCATAAACTGTCCGTTTAATATCTGCCTGATTGGGGCACTCTATGAATCCTACAGCCAGATGAGGAACAGTTACAGTTGCCGATTGTACAGGCAATGTGTTACTTAACATGCATATTTTTTTGTTGGCGCCCGGATCATCCTGCGGATATTTGATGTCTCCCTTTGCTTCGTATGCCCATTTGGCATAATTTCTGAACTCATCACCGATGCCGGTTGATCCCAGTTTGGATTTTACATAGGTATCGACGATGGTACGGTAATACGAAAGATTGGTTGCCTTTCCGGCCTCTTTGATGATGTCCGGAATGTTCATTTTCGCGCCTGTTCTGTAGTTCGCAAGGTAGCTTAGAAATTTGCCGGCGATGTACCATGCCGGATCGTTGTTGCAATCGTCCCACGAATTGACGAAGCCTATTCTCAGCGAGTTGTCTGGATCCAGTGCCTCAAATTTAGTATGAGTCGTCCAAACGAAACGGTCGGCTTGTACGGCAGTGGCTTCCATCCACCAATGTGCGCTCGGAGCCAGTTCGAAATAGTAATAGTCCTGAACAAAATGAAGCAGTTCGTGGGCGCAGGTCGTTGGCAATACCTCTTCGGGTGTAAAATAGATGCCACCTGTCATTTTCTGATTGATGGAGATGTATCCATAATAACTGGTTTCACCGGGTTCTTTCAGATTTTGAAGATAAACATCAATTTTTCCCGCGGGTAAAATGAAATCAATATCCTTGTAAACCTTCCATGCATCTTCCAGATAGTACAGGATGTCCTGTACATAATAGGGGTAAGTACCCAGATTGATGGCCTTGTTGGGGGAATTGTACAATGCATTTGTCATCACACCCGGATCAGTCCAGTATAGATTGAAATGAAGCGAAGAGGTCCAGTCGGTGAATCCGTAATAGGAATTTAAATAGCTGCACCGGGAAATCTTGCACAGATGGTTGGTATTGATCGTTGCTATTTTTTGAATCGTATCCATTGAAACATTGTAGAATGGAAGCCATTTCCCGGTAGATTCATTGTACCAGGCAACGCTGTTCTTGTCTTTTTTGCCCGGTTTGTTTTCCGCGTATTTGAATTTGATCTCCAGATTTTTTGCAAAAGAGGAGCCACCTGACGAAGTGATTTCAAAAGATTCATAGGGTTTAAAGTCAGTGCCGACGGGAAGCACAGAAGGATCCAGTTTTTTGATTGTGAAAATGGCATCACCGGTGAAGGCGCCCTGGGGAATTTTCACGTCGATCACATTGGCGATGCCAATGGTTGCATCCGCCTTCTCTACATTGACCTTTCCGCTGAAATCACCGGAGGTTGTGATGATAGCAGGATCTGCAGGTGCCTGGTCTTTCTTGCAAGACGTCAACAGCAGCATGCCGGTAAAAACCGGGATGAGTGCGATTAGGGTTAGGTTTTTCATCTGAATACAATTTTTTTGTTGCCAAATGGAATCGAAGATCGGCGATGCCAATACACGCAATATCATTTTCGGTTAGGGCGACAATTGTCTCGTGGGTATTTCAGACTGTTTGCATAAGGGAAAAACAAACAATATCAACCAAATTTAAGCATTACAAATGATCGGAGGAATAGCCCATTCAGGTCATTTATGAATCAAAAAAACTGGCAATTAGCTCTTTATTCTGGTGGTGCATTATCCAAATCCGCACCACCAGAAATTTGTTGACTTACTTGCTGGAATTGACAGGGCATCCGATTCTCCATTCCAAAGCTGGAATTTCCAAGGCTCGTAGATCTAACTCCCAATTTTTTGAGCTTCATCGTAAGTGACCACTTGATGCGCAAAGAGTTCAACGCGCGTTTCCATTTTGATCACTTTGTGCAATGAAATAAAATGCTCCGGACAAAGAATAACCATTTGTAAACTGCTGAATCCGCGAATATAGGATGCAGTTGAATCCCTGAACGGTTCTGAAAATGTATTGGTGACTAATCCCTCTTCATTGACCAAGATAACATCTACCGGAAATTTAAAATTGAAGTTGATCAGGTGCATCCGATGAGGGTGCTCAAAATACAATACCAAAGGGTCTTCATCATCTTCTCTTTTCGACTCTGACAGTGCCACATACTGGTCATTCGGGTCAATAAGCACCATGGCGTGAGAACAGTTATTCCCCTCCGCATGTTTGAACATCAATGTGTTCAAATCATTCTTGAAATTTGCTTCCATATTTGATTGATTAAGTTAAATTAAACATCAAGAAGGAAGACTGAGTGATTGCTCATTTTATTTTGACGAATGTCCTCATCTTCTGACCACCGTGGAGTGTTTTCTCTCGGTTGGTACCCATTCAAGGGTTCTTGATGTTGTTGTAAAAGTAGGTAAAATCGTTGATCTCACAAAAAATACATTGAAAAATTAAGGCTCTCCCTGGTGCGGTTTTGCAATTCAATCACTGGATACAAAATCGGCAATCTATATTCTGAAATTCTAACCTATTACTTTATTCTGTTGGAAATTTGCCCCCGATTGATCTTGTTGCTTCACTGAGCCGCCATCCGGTTAGACCGTTAATCCAAAGCTGTTAGCGGAATCCGGATTAAATCTGAGTATTCCGGGGTAGTCTTGCCATGCCAATGGGGATAAAACTAGATCGAGCTGGACGGTAACAGCCTAATTTTGATTCGGTTTGATCTTTTTTTGTTTCTGCATGGATACCTCCACTGAGAATTGATATCTTTACGGATTGAAAAAAAAGAATGGTTTTTTTCGGGACTCAAGCTACACTTCCATTTGATAATAAAGTATCGAATAGTTTCATCCCTTTTCAAACAATTGCCATCTCAAATGTGTTTATTGTAGTATATAGCTATTTCAATGACCGATCAAAAGGATATTTCAAAAGAAGAACTTATCAGGGAACTGGATCAGTTGCGAAAGGAAAATGGTTCTCTGAGACTGCTTCTGGACAATAAGCTAACAAAAATCAAACATGATGAACTGCTATCCGGCAATGAAGGTGCAGTGTTTAAAACCAATGCCGATACTTTGCCATCTTTGGAAGCAAAGTATTTCAACCTGATTGAAAACATCAATGATGTAATTTATATCACGGATGAGCAGGCAAAAATTATCTTCATCAGTCCTTCCATTTACAAGTTACTGGGCTATTCACAGGAAGAAATTGTCGGTAAAAATTTCATCGAATTTGTGGGTGAGAGCATCACCTTTATTCAAGGAAGGTTTGACGAATTAAAGGAGAAACGGGAATTAAAAAACGAGTACCAGATCCAATCAAAAAGCGGCGAGCCCCGCTGGATCAGGTTCTCAACCAGAGCAATCATTGAAAATGGTCAATTCAAGGGCAGTAGCGGAATTTTGATTGATGTCACGGAGACGAAACTGGTACAGATAGAACTTCAAAAAAGCGATGCATTGTACCGTTCCATTCTTCAGGCATCTCCGGATTCAATTTTTATTGCTGATTTGAAAGGAAATCTGCTGTTCACCTCCCCAATGACCTGGAAAATGATTGGCGTTGAAAATCAGGATTTTCTGGTCGATAAGCAGTTGTTCGATTTTCTTCATCCGGATGATCGTTCCAAAGCGTTGGCAGCCATCAATAATATGTTTGAAGGGACTTACACGGGGGCCACCGAATACGTAGGATTAAAAGCTGACGGTTCAACTTTTGACATGGAGGTAAACGGAGAGTTTATCAGGGACCCAGCCGGTGTTCCGACCAGCATGATATTTATAGCCAGAGACATTTCAGGCCGGAAATCAGCAGAAAAGAAATTGCTTAAAAGTGAGGAAACCTATCGAACTCTGGTCCAGTCAATCAATGATATTGTATTTGATGTAACGATGGATGGTACGATCAATTATGTGAGTCCGTCCATCTGGAAAACATTGAATTTACGGCCAGAGGAAATGGTCGGGAGAAACTTCTTTAGCTTTGTCTACCCTGAAGATCTGCCATTCCTCCTTGATATTTTCAGGAATAACCGATTCAAGGAATATAATAAAATTGAATACCGATGCCTCGGTGCAAACGGAGAAATTATTTGGGTCAGAGTGTCTGCTCAGGATAAATATCTGGACGGCAAAATGATCGGAAGAACAGGGATATTGCAGGATATCACCGAACAGAAACTGGCAGAAGAAAAACTGAGAAAAAGCGAAGAGCAATACCGAAGAATTATAGAATCTGTCAATGATGTCATCTATGAGATTGATGCCACCGGAGTCGTTAAATTTGTGAGCCAGTCTGTTGTCAGTGTACTCGGATTTAGTGTAGAGGAGGTCCTTGGCAGTAATATCTTCGATATTATTTACTTCGAGGACAGACCTTTGATCATGGAAACTCTAGCAAACCTACCTTTCAAGGAGCAAAATCACATGGAATACCGATATGTCAGAAAAGACGGATCCATTCATTGGGTTCGTTCTTCTACTGCCTCTATCTTGAAAAACGGCACCATGGTTGGCGGGACAGGTATCCTCACCGATATTACCGAACGGAAGATTGCCCAGGAAGCTTTGCAGCGAAGTGAGGAACGATTCAGTCAGATCGCCGAACAAAGTAAGACGGTAATCTGGGAGATCGACCCCAACGGCTTATATACCTATGTCAATGAGCTTACAGAATCAGTTTGGGGGTACAGCCAGAAAGAGATCATCGGTAAAAAACATTTTTATGATTTGCAACCTGAGGAGGGGCGCGAAGAGGTCAGGGAATACGCAATCAACTTATTTAAACGGAAAGAAATCATATCCGGTATTGAGAGTCAGATCATCACCAAGGACGGGAGGTGGATTTGGGTTTCTACCAATGGGGTTCCGGTGATCGACCAAGAAGGTAATCTGACCGGATACAGGGGTGCAGATATTGAGATCACGGATCGCCTACTGGCACTGAAAGAGTTGAACGTAGCCCAGAAAATCGGGCAGCTTTGCAGTTGGGAACTCAACCTTGCCAGCGGAGAACTATTCTGGTCGGAAAACTATTTCCATGTGATGGGAATTCAGGTCGGTTCTGAGATGAAAACTGAATATTTCATGGAACGGGTACATCCCGACGACCTGGTTATAGTCGACCAAAATTTTTCGGAAGTACTAAGCACAAAAAAGCCTGTCAAATATGACATTCGGATCAGGATGCAGGATGGCAGTTACAATTGGATACAAAACAACATAGTTCCGGAAATCCGGGATGAAGTGATTGTATGTCTGAGAGGTGTAAATATTGATGTTACAGAAAAAAAGATTGACGAGGAAAAGATCAGGAGACAAAATGAAAGGTTAAGCGCCATTCTTAAATCAATTCCGGATCTTATTTTTGTAGTTGCCAATGATGGAACCTTTCTGGAGTTTTTTGCTTCAGGTCCTGATAAACTGTTAATGCCTCCCGAAAAGATAATTGGCAACAACATCCGGGATGTTTTCGACCATGACATGGTTGCCCTTTTCCTGGAAAAGTTTAAGGAGTCATTGGATCGGAATGAATTGGTCTCTACCACTTATGAAGTCTATTTACCCGATTCAGGGATTAATCATTTTGAGGCCAGAATTGTGCCGCTTGAAGGTGAGAAGGTTTTGATTCTGAGCAGAGATGTAACTGAGCAGGTCAATAATGAAATTGAAATCAAGAAGTTATCCAATGTAGTACAGCAAAGTCCGGTCATCACGGTGATCACGGATTTGAAATCCCGCATCGAATACGTAAATCCGGCATTTGAGTCTATCACTGGTTATACGATGGAAGAAGTCGTAGGAAAGTCCTCCAATATGCTCAAGTCCGGTTTGACAGACAGAAAGACTTACGATAGTTTGTGGAAAACGATCGAGAATGGAAAGGAATGGCATGGCGAATGGATCAGTAAAAGGAAAAACGGTGAACTTTACTGGGAGGAGGTAGCAATTTCTACCATTTTGGATTCCAATGGGAAAGTTATTAATTATCTGGCCATTAAGCAGGATATATCCAGGAGAAAAAAAACAGAAGAGAATCTAAGGCAAAGCGAAGAGAGTTATCGCCTTATGTTTGGCAACAATCCTCAGCCCATGTGGATCTATCATCTGGAGACGCTCGCATTTCTGGAAATTAATGATGCCGCAGTCAGGCATTATGGATACTCCCGGGAGGAATTTCTTTCCATGACCATCATCGACATTATGCCAGCAGAAGATGTTGAAGAGTTGATGAAGGATTTAGATAAGACAAAAAATAATTTCAACATTGAAGGTGAATGGAGGCATATCAAGAAAAACGGAGAAATCATTATTGTTGAAATCACTTCGCACGCCATCACCTTCAATGATACCTCTGCCAGGCATATTTTGATCAAGGACAATACCAATCGGAAGAAAATTGAGGCAGAGATTCTGGATTTGAATGCCAACCTTGAACACAAGATCGAAGAGCGGACCTCCCAGTTAAATGAATTGAATTTAAGCCTCGTAAAGGAGATTGAATTCAGGAAGATAACAGAGGAAGCCCTGAGTGAAAGCGAAAAGAGTTACAGAATGGTGATTGAAAATGTCCATGAAGTCATTTTTCAAACCAATGCAGATGGATTGTGGGTTTTCCTCAATAAATCGTGGGAAGAAGTGACCGGGTTTTCAGTCAGCGAATCGTTGGGTGTGCTGTTTCTGAATTTTGTTCATGAGGATGACAGGCAAAGAAATATGGAGCTGTTTGCGCCGCTGATTAATCGCGAAAAGGATTATTGCAAGCACGAAGTAAGGTATATCACCAAAAAGGGAGGTTTCAGGTGGATCGAAGTATATGCACGTCTGGGACTGAATGAAAATGATGAGATCATCGGGACCTATGGTACCCTGACGGATATCACAGAACGGAAACTGGCAGTAGAAGCAATCAATGAAGCCAGGGAAGAGGCAGAGAAAGCAAATTTTGCAAAAAGCGAGTTTCTGTCGAGGATGAGTCACGAATTGCGTACGCCGATGAATTCAATTTTGGGTTTTGCCCAACTGCTTGAAATTGGAGAGCTTTTGTCCGGACAGAAAAAGAGTGTCGGCCACATTCTGAAAAGCGGAAAACACCTGCTCGACCTGATCAATGAGGTCCTTGATATTTCCCGTATAGAGGCTGGCCGTCTTTCCCTGTCCATTGAGCCAGTGGATTTGAAGGAAATTATTCAGGAGATGATGGAAACTGTTCGAATCCAGTCTGTTGAGCGCGAGTTGGAAGTCAAACTAGTTAGTTCGACGGTTGGAAATCTTTATGTGAAATCAGACAAGCAGCGTTTAAAACAAATTCTTTTGAATCTTTTGAACAATGCGATCAAGTATAACCGCATTGGAGGTTCCGTATCAATCAAGACTGAAGTCATATCCAAATCTGTTACCGGTCTTCCTTCTGTACGCATTTCTATTTCAGATACCGGCATGGGAATTTCAGCCGAGGACATACCCCGGCTCTTCATCCCTTTTGAAAGGATCGGAGCCGAAAAAACCAGAACAGAGGGAACAGGGCTTGGCCTTTCCGTGGTTAGGAAGTTGATCGATGCGATGGGAGGTGAACTTGGGGTTGAAAGTACACTGGATGAGGGAAGTACTTTCTGGGTAGAATTGCCTCAAAGCGAAGGTCCACTTGACATAGCCGGTATTTTGGCTGGAATTGAATGTCCGGATTCTCAATTGGATGACTCCGGTGCAACGATATTGTATGTGGAGGATAATTTATCCAATATAGAGTTGGTGGAACAGATACTCCTCTGTCAATTTCCATACATTCAGCTGGTTACGACGAGGAATGGAGAACAGGCTGTTGGAATGGCATTGGAATATTTGCCAGACTTGATACTTCTCGATCTCAACCTGCCTGATATTCACGGTAGTGAAGTAATGCAACGTCTCCTTGCCAACGAGGTAACATGTAAGATTCCTGTAGTGGTAATCAGCGCTGATGCATTGACCAAACAGAAGACAAGAATGCTAACGGACGGAGCAAAAAAATACCTGACAAAACCGCTTGATTTAGTCGAATTTATTGAAGTAGTCAATGAGTTTCTGGTCCCAAAATCCGGTCAATAACAGGACTCATTAATTGGCAAAGCTCTTACTGCAAGTTGGTTAATGTGATGCCAATTCAATTCCGGCATGGATGATTTTATGCAAACTGATCCAGCAATTCAATCCTTTTTCCGATGGGTGGATGGGTTGAGAAGAGTTTGCTGAAGGAGAATTTATCATCTTCGGGTTGCGGATTCTCAATAAAAAGCTGAGCAACATCGTGGTTTTGAACTGCTTCTATCAGCGGATCCTGGTCGATCTTACGAAGGGCATTGGCCAATGCATAAGGTTTACGGGTCATTTCAGCGGCTCCGGCATCGGCCATGTATTCGCGTGACCGGGAAATTCCGAAACGGAGCAACAGCGCGATCAGGTAGCAAACAGCCGAAATAGCGATGGCCACCAGAATGGCAACTCCCGCATCTTTTTTACTTCTGGAGAAGGCACCGAATCTCAGACTCCTGAAAGCCATTTCCGCGACAAAGGCAAAGATGCCGACGAAAATGATCGAGACGATCATCAGCCTGACATCCCGGTTACGGATATGCGAAAGCTCGTGGGCAATCACACCTTCGAGTTCATCGTCTTCCAGCTTGTCGATGATGCCCCGTGAAAGTGTCACTGAAAATGTTCGATCATTGATACCGCTTGCGAAGGCATTGAGCGAAGTATCTTCAATAATAAAGATCTGCGGTATCTTCATTCCCCTTGAGATACAGAGATTTTCCACCAGATTGTACACCCGCTTGTTTTCCATTCTTTCCAAAGGCTGAGACCCTGTGG
>JBAXUL010000094.1:0-15442 GCA_037129695.1 Prolixibacteraceae bacterium | reverse complement strand
TACCTGTCTGATCCCTTCACCTGTGCCGATATGACGGAAGCGAAGTTGAAAAAGGGAAAGCAGAAAACCAGTATCCGGAAATAGATCATCCGAAAATTCATGATAAATATACTTTTATGATTTAATTTCAGGTTCCTGCATATACCAATAGGGCCAGCCCAGCCAGGTAGGCCAGAAACATAAATAAAATCAGTGTATTTACTGATTTTGTTGCTCCTTTAAATTCTTTCCAAATATAAACGCCCCATAATGCTGCAATTAGGGTTGCTCCCTGACCAAGTCCATATGATATTGCAAATCCCGCCTTCCCTGATGCAATGATACTCATCGCCATACCTATATTCCATATGACACCTCCCAGTATCCCTGTTAGATGAACACTAAAACTTCCTTTTGCGTAATCTTTGAATGAAAGTGGTTCACCTTCAAATGGTCTTTTCATTATTAAATAATTGAAAAGCAGATTGCTGATCAGCACCCCTATTGAAAAAAAGAATATTGCTGAATATGGTGTTAATTTCCCTGCTTCAGGCATCTCGAAATTCGTAACCATTGAACTCGCAACAAAGCGATAAAACAAAGCCATCAATACACCTGCCAAAACTGAAAGAAGAATTCCTTTCCCCGAAACCTTTTGCAATGAAGAGCTGTGCTTTTTGTAGGCGATAGCGTCAATAATTATGGCAACCACAATAAGAGAAACTCCTCCGAAAAGCCAGGTAGCATTTCCTAGTGGTGTAAAAACATAATTAATAATAACACCAAGGGCAAGAGCAATCCCGACACCAACTGGAAAAGCTACTGCCATACCGGCAATTGCCATAGCTGCAACAAGAAGAATGTTGGACGCATTGAAGATAACCCCTCCAAGCATTGCATTCAGGATGTTCTTTCCATCTGCCTGCCAGATATCTTCAATAAATCCCCGACCACTTTCTCCGTTACTTCCCAGTGTGAATCCAAGTAAAATGGAAAAGAGAAAAATCCCAATAACATAATCCCAATAGAACAATTCAAAACGCCAGGTTTTACCTGCAAGTTTCTGGGTATTGCCCCATGAACCCCAGCATAGCATGGTTACTATGCACAACATAATTGCCAGAGAATAACTTTGTGGAATAAACATAGTATAGTAATTTTAGAGATTATTTCTTTGTATAAACAATGCCATAATTAATCTTGATAATATTATTTTTATCGGGATTCTTTAGTTTCATTTCTATAGCGTGCTTCCCTGGTGAAAGGTCAAAATTCCAATATAGTTCCAGTTTTCGTGATAAGAATGCAGCCGGAAACTTTACTGTGTCAACGTTTTTCCCATCTAAGATTATTTCAACAAAACCTACAAAATCACTCTTTGACATCTTTGAGTTTTGATACTGTGCTGAAATTAATATCCCGCTACCTTCAAAGTTATAAGTATAACCTTTCTCCGTTAATGGTTGGTTGATGAGTTCCTTTTTAACAGGAGCAATTCCTTCAAAGCTTTTTTCAAACCTGACAGGTGAAGGTTTTTGGCAGGCAATAACGACCTTTTCACCTTTTATATTACCTCCGTTTCGTTCGATAAGTTGCAATGCATGCTTAAAGCTTGCTTTATAGGTCTCATTCAATGAAAGGTTGGTGTATGGAAATTTGATATCCTCTACTCCTTTTAAATTTTTCAACCAAACAACAGGTATTTTATTGTAACCAATGGCTGTACCAAGGATTCCTGCTGCATTTGATGGATTACAGTCGGAATCAGCTCCACAGCGGGTAGATATTTCTACTGTTTTACCCATGTCGCCATCACCATAGAGTAATCCCATTAAAATATATGCACAATTCATCTTGGCCTCTATATTAAATGTGTCGGAAAATCCATCAGGACAAGTAGCATCCTTTCCCCATTTATTTTCTATTTTCTGCCAGGTTTGTTTCCAATCAGTATATTGACTGCTCCATGTAATGACATCGTTCATCATCTTATAAAACTCACTTTCGGGAGGAACCATTTTTAGTGCTTCTTTGACAATGAAATCAATATCATCTGAGATAAAAGCCAGAGAATACATAGCTGAAACATAAACGCCGCCATACCAACCATCACCATAGTTCATGATGTGTCCGATTTTATCGCTGATCTGGGATGCAGTTATTGGCATACCTGGAGACATCAGGCCTGCAAAATCAGATTCAATCTGAAAATCAATATCATCAGAATGTGGATTGTTTTTCCAGTGCCCGGAAGCAGGAGGCATTATCCCGTTAAGTATGTTATAGCGGGCAGCTTGATTAGCATGCCATAGTGGATATTTGGCATTTGCGAAAGCAATGGCAAAACTATCCACAGGAGCATCTATCCCACATTTCTCAAAAACCTCGATAAAAGTCAGGTCCATATAAATATCATCATATAATCCAGGCTTGTTATCAAACCACCATTTACAGTAAAGGCTGTCCGGCCATGGTATTTTAATGCTGTCTGCAATAATCTTACTCCTGTATCTGAATTCAGTAGGACCGCCAAAGGTCACACCAATGGTCTGACCTGCCCAACCACCGGCAATTTTATCTTTCAGAACTTCTTGTTTCATAGTTCTGAACTCATCTGGCGAGTTTTTGCATGATAACGATGTTAGTAGGAACAGAACTAACATTTGTAGTAATAAAAGCCTTTTCATAATAATAAAATATTTAATTTTTTATCGAGAAATGTAAACTAGAGATAAGGAATAACACATTTTTAATTTGTATTATAATTGGGATTAGGTTGCATAATTTGTTTATTGAAGTTAAATTATTTCCTTTCTATATGGCACTGAAGTCTGAGCTCCCAAACGCGTGACAGATATTGCAGCAGCTTTGTTTGCAAAAATCACGGCTTCTTCCATACTCTTTCCCTCTGAGATTGCAACTGCCATTGCCCCATTAAATACATCTCCAGCAGCAGTGGAATCAAGAGCTTTTACTGATTTAGCAGGAACCATTTTGGAAATTTCTCCGGATAAGACGAATGCTCCTGAAGCCCCCATCGTTATAACTACATTCTGCACACCTTTACTTATCAAAACATGTGCTGCCCGGGAAGCTGTTATTTCATCATTTACTGTTATTCCTGTTAATAAAGATGCCTCAGTTTCATTAGGTGTTATTAGGAATAGCCCATGCAATAATTCATCATCTAATTTTTGAGCCGGAGCAGGATTCAGGATTACTTTCTGAGCATTTAGTTTTGCATCTTTTATTATGGAAACAATTGTCTCCAATGGTATTTCTAGCTGCAATAATATTATTTCTGCCTTATTGATATTGCTAACATTCACAATATCAGCTGGAAGCAGCTTCGCATTGGCTCCTGGGGAAACAACAATACAATTCTCCCCATTCTCATTGACCATAATTAGTGCGACACCTGATGGTGCAAACTCATCAATAAAAACATTGCTGGTGTTTATGCATTCTGTTTTTAAATCCTCAATTGTTTGTTTGCCAAATATGTCATTACCAACTTTTGTAACAAATGTTACATTGCCTCCTATCCTTGCCACTGCAACTGCCTGATTAGCACCTTTTCCGCCGGCATTCATAAAGAAAGTTCCGCCTAATTTGGTTTCACCTAATTGTGGTAGTTTTTCTGTTTTTACAACCATATCCGTATTGGCGCTCCCTATAACAACTATTTCATTTAAGCTCATCCTTCAGTTTTTTATCTCAATAATTTAGGACCTTAAATCACTCCCAGATTTAAGATGAATCTTTCTGTTCAAACAAATCTGATAAAAACCAAGAGTTCGTTTTAATACCGCCGGGATTAGCAGTATTAAAACATATCTAAACTCCTGATATATTTAAATTTACCAGTTGGGATTCTGTGTTAAAGAATGGTTAAGGTCCAATTCTTTTTGTGGAATTGGCCAAAGATATTCTTTGTTTTTATCAAATGATCTTACATAACCGGGAAGTGAAATTGATTTCAATTGTCCTGTTGCAATATCTGTATATGTCATACCCAGTAACATACCTGGTATCACAGTTTCAGCCGTTTTCCATCGGCGAATATCAAAATAATGCAAGCCTTCGAAACAGAGCTCCCTCACGCGTTCATCTCTTACAATCTGCCGCAATTGAGATTGTGAATAGACTCCGGAATAAGCCGGCATCATAACATCCGCTCGTTGACGAACCAGATTAATGGCATCCAGAACACTCTGATCTATAGCATTAGATTCAATTTTACCTTCGGCATAAGTAAGTAAAACTTCGGCATAACGTAAAAAGATTGTATTGAGTCCACCGTTGGAAGGGTCTGATAAATCAGCACCTATGAGATATTTGTTAATATTGAAACCCGTAGAAGTGGCAATTTCAGCATAACCAACGGCATCAGCAGTTCCCGAACCTGGTCTGGAATCATATGTTTTACCATTTACTAAAGCACTGCCTATTACAACAAAGTTATATTTAAGGCGAGGATCGCGATTATTATAGGGATTATATGGATCAAAACCACTGGTCGGATCCGAAATATCTTTCCCATTTTTCATTTGATAGATATCAACCGCTTGTTTTGTAGGAACAAGATTTGCTGTGGACCCTGGATAGACACTATTAGAACACATTATCAAAAACAAATTATTTTTTGCGGCACTTTTAATATATTGTTTATCAAAAATTACCTCCGTATTATTTTCTGTTTCATAAGTAAATAGTTTTGCGTAAGAAGGATACAAGCTATAAACTTTTAAATCCATTACCTGCTTGGCAGCAATTGCTGCCTCGCTGTAACGTCCTGAAAAAAGCATAGCTCTGGCTTTAATTGCAAGAGCAGCTCCCTTGGTCACTCTGCCCTTTTCCGTTTGAGAATTGGGTAAAAGAGCTGCAGCTTCTGTTAGCTCTGTCGATATAAAATCCCATACCTTTGCAACGGGAGTTCTTGTCAAACTTCTGCTTGCTTCCAAAGTAGTTTCAGTCGTAACCAAGGGTACATCGCCCCATAAAAAAGCTAGTCTTATGTAAAAGAAAGCCCTCAATGTTCGTACCTCACCCTTTAAACGATCGATGGTTGGCTTATCCTTTGTCACTATTTTGTCGACATTATCAAGAAAGATGTTAGCAGCCTGAATTCCCTGATACTCGCGGTTCCACTCTGTTGACACTACAGAATTTAAAGCATCATATGCACCTTTCTCAACGAGTGACTGACTGTTGGTTGACTTACTCACATGTCCGATCTCCGTCATTGCATCCCAGTTGGTCCATGAATTGGCATCCTCCAGAATAGTATATATAGCATTTGCAGCATATAATGCATCTTTATCAGTTTTCCAAAATATTTCTGCGGAAACTCGGTCATTTGGAATAGTATTCAATAAATCTCTATTGCAACCCCAGAGAGAAATTGTCAGTAAGGCAATTAGGATTATATTACTAAAAAGTTTCATTTGATTGATTTTATTAAATTAACTCTGATTCTAAAAATTAATATTGAGACCAAACGAAGTAAGTGAAGTTTGTGGATAAGCCTCTGTACGGCCCCCCACTACTGTCTCGGGATCAACGCTATATCTATTTAGTGCTGAAAATGTGAGAAGGTTAGTAGTTGAAACATATACATTTATCTTCTCGATTCCAATCCTTTTTGAAAAGGAAGAAGGTATTTTATAGGATAGCTGAATATTTTTTAATCGAAAGTAAGCACCATTTACACGATCCCTGTCTGCGAAGTTGATGTTTCGATTATCAGATTTCAGTGGCCTTGGAAGAAGTGCATTGCGATTATTCGGAGTCCAATAATTATCTGTTACATATTTTGCAGTAAAACTCCCCCATATTCCCATTTCTGCAAGAGCTCCACCTACGCGCGCCCAACAACCGGAAATACCTTGAAACAGCATATTTAATGAAAAATTCTGATAACTGAAATCTAAATTTGAACCGAAGGTATACTTAGGAAAGGTATTACCTAAGTATGTCATATCATCCGGTGTAATTTTGCCATCCTCATTCTTATCCAGAAACTTCACATCTCCAGGTTTAATTTGAGACCTGATATTTGGATAACTTGCAACTTCTGCATCAGTCTGAAAGTATCCATCAGTTAAATATCCCCAAAATGAATTAATACCATATCCCACTTCAGTTATATAACGCGTTTCCTGATTCCCGGTGATATATGGACCAGTGCCAGCCAGATCGACCACCTTATTGTCATTAATGTTTAAGTTAATGTTACCGCTAAACCCGAATTTACCGAAAGTGTTTTGTGTCCCAAGTAAAAATTCCCAGCCTTTATTATCAACTCTTCCTGCATTTTGAGGAGCTGGATTTAAACCCAGAGTACCAGGGACTGGCAGTGAGAGTAAAATACCATCTGTTTTTTTGAAGTAATAGTCAACGCTAAAAGAAAATCTGTTTTTTAGGAATTGCGCATCCAAACCAATATCCGTCTGGGAAGTTGTTTCCCAAGTAATGTTTTGATTTGCCATATTTGTCTGTATATATCCAGATGCAGCCACACCATTAAAGGTATAAGTTGCAAGACTTAAAGTTGGCAAGTAGCTATAAAGAGCTACAGCTTGGTTTCCTGTTTTACCTTGTGAAGCCCTTAATTTGAATTCATTCACGGTAGATTTAATTCCTCTCCAGAAATCTTCCTGAGAAATACGCCAGCCTGCTGAGAAAGAAGGGAAAAAACTGTACTGGTTTTCACCTTGAAACCTTGATGATCCATCGTAACGTGCATTTGCTTCCAACAGATATTTGCCCTGATAATCATAGTTGATGCGACCAAAAAATGAACGTAAGCCCCAGCCAGAATCGTTGCCTTCGTTAGTTTTTGTTGCATCATTAACCCCCATTGATAGAGATTGAATGTCATTGTTGTAAAATCCTTGACGAAAGGCGTTTAAATTATTAGTTCTATTTTCCGTTTGAGAATAGCCAGCCAAAATGTTTACTGAATGTCCACCAAAATCGTTGGAATAATTTAAAAGATTGTTTATTGTAAATTCACGCTGCATATTTCTTGTTTCTGTAAGACTATTTAATGCCTGAGTTTTCTTCACAATTGCTGGATTATAATAATCAAAAATTGTATAGGCGTTTTGAAAAGCTTTAATGTATGTATTAGTCAAACGTCCACCTAATTGGGTTGAAAATTTTAATCCTTTAATTATTTCATATTCTAATTTGATTGATCCGGTTAAATAACTTAGTATCTGGTTAGTAGTACCATTATTTTCTGCATAAAGCAATGGATTATGTCCGTCCGAACTTATTCCGTAAGTTCCATCAGGATATTTAGGTACTGTAAATTGAGAAAGTTGTAACATACGCTGAAACACCAGACCTTCATTTACTGGTGCTAGACTGTTAATATTCCTGAAATTGAAATCTGACGAAATGTTTATCTTCGAAGAGACCTTATAATCTACATTTAAACGGATTTCACTTGTTTTTGCTCCTGAATTCGAAATTATACCATCCTGATTCTGGTAACGAGCGCTCAACAATGCTTTAATAGTTTCAGATCCACCGCTAATTTGTAAGGTATTACTAACCTGCGGGGCAACATGCAGGACAGTTTTGTACCAATCATTTGGTAGAGGGTATTTTAAAGGGTCTGTTTTAGTTCCTGTCACATATTCCTTAATGTAAGCATCAGTGTATATCGGGGCTCCACTTGTGTTCGTCCATGCTATATTTTGCAGTTTCATATAATCTTCAGTATCCATATGCTCAGGGTTATTGTTGGATTTTTGCAATGCATAATAACCGCTATATGAAATAGCAAGTTTTCCTGATTTTGCTCTTTTAGTAGTAATCAATATAACACCATTTGCAGCTCTTGACCCATATATGGCAGTAGATGCTGCATCTTTTAATACGGATATCGTTTCAATATCACTAGGATTAATGTCATCGAGCAACTGTTCGATACCATCCACAATTACCAATGGATTATTATTGCTTAAGGTTGTAATTCCCCTTACACGCATATTAATATTGGTTTTGCCAGGGGCGGCCCCCAGGTCCATAACTGCCAAACCTGGTACTTGTCCCTGTAATGTTTGTTGAAGCCTGCCAACGGTTCTTTGCGTTAATTTTGCTCCCGAAACAGCAGAAACCGCCCCGGTGAGATTTACTTTCTTTTGAGTACCATAACCAACGGCTACAACCTCTTCAATTCCAATAGTTTCTTCTGAAAGTGTAACATTAATAGTTGTAATATTTCCAACAGCAATTTCTTGTGATTTCATTCCCATGAATGAAAATTGCAAAATGGCATTTTCAGGAATATTAGACAAAGAATAATTACCGTTGATATCTGTGATTACCCCGGTTGTCGTTCCTTTCAACACGACGGAAACGCCGGGTAAAGATCCACCAGAAGAGTCGGTGACTTTGCCCGAGATGGTCTTTTTTTGTTGCTGGCTTTCCGGTAAAGGATTTTCCTTCGCTTTATGGGTCAGAACAATTTGCTGGTTAATTACCTCGTATACTACTGATGTGTTACTGAATAGCAGATCTAAAAGATTCTCTACTGATTTTTCTTTGATGTCAACAGAGACAATTCGGTTCACATCAATGTCAGAGGTCTCGTAAAGAAAGAAAAATTCGCTTTGCTCCTCAATCTGTTTAAGTACCTCTATCACTGTAACATCCCTCATCGAAAGACTAAGTTTCGTTTGTTGCGAGTAAACGCTAGCACTTACATGCATCATAGCTGCCAGGAGCAAAAACAGCGTTATTTTTATAACACGAATCCATTTGAAAAGAGGGCGGTAAAAGCGCTCATCATTAAACCATTTTTTTTTCATAAATTTGTAATTGTAAAGGTTAAACATATCCCATCGCAAGTGGGGGTTTTATCCATGATTCATGTTTCAGCATGAATTTGAGGGGAAGTGTTTCAGCACTTTCCCTTTTTTGATCATGGTTTTCTTATAAGCACAGAGCTTTATTTTATTTCATATACTCTATTAATTAAAAGTTTAAAGCAATTTTTATTTTGATTGTTTTTGATACAAATTGAAGCATTTCCTGCAGGCTTTCTGCTTTGATTATCATGGTAAACCGCTCTTTGGTACTGATACCCGGGGGCCACATTGACCATAATTAGTGCGACACCTGATGGTGCAAACTCATCAATAAAAACATTGCTGGTGTTTATGCATTCTGTTTTTAAATCCTCAATTGTTTGTTTGCCAAATATGTCATTACCAACTTTTGTAACAAATGTTACATTGCCTCCTATCCTTGCCACTGCAACTGCCTGATTAGCACCTTTTCCGCCGGCATTCATAAAGAAAGTTCCGCCTAATTTGGTTTCACCTAATTGTGGTAGTTTTTCTGTTTTTACAACCATATCCGTATTGGCGCTCCCTATAACAACTATTTCATTTATGATATTTGTTAATATTGAAACCCGTGGTGAATGGCTGAAAATATGTTACTATTCCAATTACTTTGCCTGCTCCCCCCAAATTGACTGCTCTAAGGGAGATGCTGAAGGGGTCTGATATGGGATATAGAAAATTCCTTTACTTAAGTACCCGCCGTTCTCCAATATATTCCACTTACCTGCATCCACTGTCGCATTCAATATGTCATCCCATTTAATAGGATTAGAGTAAATTTCCTTGTCAGGAATTGAAATATTATCTATTGGCAAATTCCTTAAAATAGCCCACTTCTCTGGAATCCCTTTCATACCTAATACCACACCCAGAATACCGGCAACGCTTGACGCGTTACAATCGCTATCCACCCCGCAACGCATGGCAATGTTCATGCTTTTCCAAAAATCACCGCCGCCATATAATAACCCAATATAGACAAAAGCACCATTAATTCTGACATCCAGACGATAGATTGGCTTGCCATCCTTCATTCCCCATTTCTGTTTTATAACTTTCCATGCATCCTGCCAGTTTGGGTATTTTTGGGAAACATCAAGCACGTCTTGTATCATCTTAGCATAGCCACTTTCCGAAGGTATAGCCTTCAAACTATATTCAACCAATTTGCGTGGATTGCTTTCAAAAAACGCTGCGCCATACATAGCTGATATGGCCATTCCGCCATACACACCATCGCCATAATTCATAATGTGGCCAACCTTTTCACCCCATGCATTGCTGACTCTGGGCAATCCGGGACTAATCAGTCCAAATAAATCACACTCTATCTGATAATCAATAGCATCACCCTCAGTAGTTGAATTTTTAGGAAGACCTGACAATGGAGGCCAAATTCCTTTGCGAAAATTCAGATAAGCCGACTTATTAGCACCCCAGACCCTGTTGGGAGCCAAATATTTAATCCAATCTTCAGCAATTTCAGTAGCACTTACATCAATCCCATATTTCATAATTGAGTACAAAAACATAAACTCAATGTATAAATCGTCTTGATCGGACATCTTATCAGGAGTCCATTTCTCCCAATTTTTCCAATCACTATAATACGGCTCCATAACTATTCTTTTCCCCATATAATCTTTAAAAGCTGCAGTTTTATCAGATAATGCTTTAGGTGGCGTCTTGGCTCTATACCAGTCATCAAGATCAAAAGGTACAATCGAAGTCTGCCATTTTGCCTCTGTCCATTGACCAAAGAGAACACCAATAGCTTGTCCCAGCCAACCTCCTGCTACTTTATCCTTATAGACATCCATTGGCAGTTGGCGATATTGAATTCCATTATCTGTCCCCTGAGCATAAAGGGAAGAAGGTTTGGAGCCCGCTAAAATAATAAGGCACAAAAAAAGAAAAATCATTGAAGCTGTGTTTTTAATTTTTTTTTCCATAGTTTATTGTTTTAAGTAATAATATTGAGCTAAAGTCCGTGCAGTATAAAGCTTGTTAATAACATCAGCTTTAAGGCTGATGTTATTAACAATTATCTATCAGTCAGAAATTTAGCACGTTTTATAAATTAAAATGGCCAATATAAACCTTTCGTCCCGGACTAATTAAAAAGGTTACTGGTTGTATCCTTCATTCTGAGGAAATCCACCCATTGCATCGCGTTCTGCCAGAGGAATAGGCCAGCGAACATGGTAAGACTTAATATTAGTCCTGCAGGCAAAGTACAACGGATTAGGAGATGGTATACCCCTATAAATTGAAATTCCTCCATATAGTTGCACTCTCTCGACCAGTTTACCAAGCCGTTTAAGCATAAACCACCGATGACCCTCGAATGCCATTTCCCGTGCAAATTCCTCCAGCAGAATATTCTCGTCGATTGTTGTAAGAAGTTGGGTTGAACTGGTTATTATCCGACTTGCCCTTATCTTATTGATATATAAAAGAGCTTTGGTGTTATCACCCAAACGCATATATGCCTCGGAAGCAATCAAGAAAACCAATGGATAGCGATAGATGTAGATGTTGTTGTAGGAAGACGTCACAAGGGGCAGTTTCACCCAATCCCAATATTTTTTACAAGCAATATTGGCATTGTTGTAATAATTGCTGCCTGTAAGCATGCTATTGTCACCGATTTTCAGCGTGTCCCCTAATTTATATTTCAGTTTGCTGAAATCGTAATTGGGATCGTTGTAAGTATAATAATGTTGCCACCATGCATTCCAGCGTTTGTCATTTTTTGAGTCATAGAGACTGATAAGGTAGGGATTTGGGAATATTCGAGACCATCCGTAGCCCCCAAAAATTGACGCTGCGATACAGCCTGGAACGGAGCGGGAAGAAGGTGTAAACACTAAAGGCAGACGGTGGGAAGGGCCTCCACCTGAAGCCACTTCGTCAAACTGCATCACATACATTGATTCTTTAGTATTGTTTTTGCGATCCTGTAAGAAGATTTTATCCGGACTCTCAAGCGCAAATGGTCCTTCAAGGATAATTTTCTCAGATTGGGTGGCGGCAGTCTGATAATCTTTTAGCCACAATGCTACATCCGCTCTCAGCAAACGGACAACCCCTTGATTAAACCTGCCTGGCACAACTGTCCAATCAGTTCCGTAATATTTGAGCGCTTTATCAAGATCGGCAACAATCTGTTTGTAAACATCTTCCTGTTTAGCTACTTTAAACGTCCTGCCATCAATGTTCTGATAGGTGGTAGGTTCAATATTCAGCCATATATTGTCGAATTTCCTGACCAGCCAAAAATAGGCATACGCCCGATAAGTATAAGCTTCTCGTAAGATAGCAAATTTCTCTTTATCAGGGATTGTTAGAGCTTCTCCAAAAGAGATAATACTGTTTGAACGTTCGATTATACGGTACCATTTTTGCCACCAACTTAGGATAGTTGCCTGAGTTGCTAAATCAATATCTGTGCGATATTGTGATATAGCAGGAGCGGCTGCGCGATTGAAATCGATATCCGTGCCACCATCGCCAATAATATTTGCAAAATTACTGGATTCATTTTCGCTAAGCTGCGCCCGTTCAATAGTGTAAAGCCCGTTAACCGCAGCCTGCAATCCTTCGGCAGTGGTATAGAGAAAATCAGTGGTAACCGATGAAGGATTTTTTTCAGCCAGATAATTTTCACATCCTGAAAGCATAAATGATACCAGGAGTACAAAAATATATGCATTATTGTGAATAGATTGTACTTTCATAAGACAGAAAATTAAAAGTTAATATTGATCCCAAATGTATAATTCTTCGTTTCAGGATAGTCATTAGCCAGTGCTTCAGGACTGTAAGACAAAAAATCGGTTTTAGTCCAAATGTTATCACCCGACAAATACACTCTTACTTTAGACATGCTTAAGCGTTCTATCCATTTCTTTGGTAGATTATATGATAATGAAACATTTCGCAATCTGACATAAGAAGCATCCGTGTAGGCAACAGAACCTCTGTAATCAGAAGAATTAGTTGCATGTGGCCGGAACATACTATTGGAAGGATTTTCAGGTGTCCAGTAGTCACGCCTGATTCCGTTTAAAGTACCATTCATTGGTCCACCATAATTAGATTCCTGCATAAAAGGATTTGCCCTTACAACCCCCTTTACCGTGTAAAGTTCAGCACTAAATTCGAAACCTTTGTATGAAAGACTGTTTGTAAAGGATCCTAACCACTTTGGATCCCGTTTGATAATTATTCGGTCATTTGAGTTAATGACGCCGTCTTTATTCACATCCTCCACTTTCACATCTCCAGGCCGGGCATTTGGCTGAGCAGAATGAGCAATATCGTCTGATAATTGCCAAATCCCAGCGAACTTCTGGTCATAATAGACATTGACCGGTTGACCTATAAACCAATTATTGGACAGATCGTCAATGTATGCACCAGTAACAGGATCCTGCAATACGCCCTTTATAAGCTTATTTCTGTTCGTAGAGAAATTGACAGAAACCGACCAGGCAAAATCTTTTTTCGATACAATATATCCCGTCATTGAAATTTCAACCCCTTTGTTTTGAATCTCTCCCAAATTGGTAGGGATAGTGGAATAACCTAAAACGGTCGGAACTTTACGATCTACCAATAAATCCGTTGTATTTGATTTGTAAAAATCCATCGTTGCTGACAACCTGTTATTGAAGAGAGCAAAATCTAACCCACCGTTGGCTGTGGTTGTTGTTTCCCATTTCAGATTAGGATTAGGCAACGAACTCCCCGGGAGATAACCAACAACTGGTGTGCTGCCCGAAACATAGAAGTAGTTGGCTGCAGTTGCAAGGCTTCCGTATGGTGAAATTGCCTGGTTACCGATCTGACCATAACTCAAACGTATTTTTGCCTGGTTCAGCCAATTAAATTTTTTCATGAAAGTTTCCTTTTGAATATTCCAGGCAAACGCTGCCGAAGGGAAATTGCCCCATTTACTATTGGCCCCAAACACTGATGAACCGTCACGGCGGATGGTAAAGCTGAAAAGATATTTATCATTTATATTGTAATTTGCCCGTCCCATAAATGAAAGCATTTTACGCGCATCACTTCCTCTGCCAACCTCTGAAGCAATATAGGAATTAAGACTGTTGATGCCGAAAAAGTCATTGCCAAGCTGGATGGCAGTGCTGGTGGTTGACGTATTATACCTCGGCTCAACACCCTGCATAATGGTAATATCCAGTTTGTGAACCTTTGCAAATGCTTTTTCATACGTAAGAATATTTTCCAGCAAATATTCTCTTGTATCATAGAAGTTTGCACTTGCATAGCCTTTCCCCAAAACGCCCGGATCATCAAATGATCTGAAATCATCGGTTTCCCGGTGACGACTGTTCATGCTTGCATTGAGTTTATACTTCAGTCCAGGAAGAAATGAGGGCGTTATCTCCAGATATCCGTTGAGAATAATTCGCTCTGCTTTGTATTCGTACTTTCTTGTTTTGTCATAGTACAATGGGTTTACCGATTTGCCATCTCCGGTAGGATACAGTATCAATTCACCATTGTCGTCATAAATTTTGGATATGGGTGTGAAAGTGATAAAATCCCGCCAGGAGTTGGTTTCCTGACCCTGATTATATGTCGTGTAATAGGCAGAAAGGCCGGTTTTGAAGGTGCTGGAAATTTTTTGGTCAATAGTCAGTTTCCCAGAATAACGGATAAGGTCAGACCCGGTACGTATTCCCTGCTGGTTTAAATACCCAAGTGAAGCAGAATATTGAGTATTCCCGTTCCCACCTGATATTGAAATGTCATTTTTGACCACCGGAACATCCTTTTTAAAAGCGTAGTCAGTCCAGTTGATATAATTTTTATTTGCAATACTTGAAAGTTCATTTGGAGTAAACATTTGATCATCATTTGGGTATGAGCCCTTCCAGCCATTTGTGACATTGGCAAGATCGCCCCGGTAAGCTTCACGCCGGAGCTGAATATACTCTTCAGGCGAGAATATTTCGAAATTAGGATCAACATTCTGAATACTATAATATGACTGGAAGGATACATTTACTTTGCTATTTGTATTTGCCCCCCTTTGGGTTGTGATCAGTATTACCCCATTTGAGGCACGCGCACCATAAATTGCCTGTGCAGATGCATCTTTCAAAACTGATAAACTCTCAACATCATTGATATTAATCTCGTTGATACTTGATATAGCAACACCATCAACCACGTAAAGGGGAGAATTACCACCTTTCAGCGATTTAATCCCCCTGAGCAAAACATTCGAACTGCCACCAGGTCGTGCATCACTTAGTGTTACATATAAACCTGGAACTTTACCCTTTAACATTCCCTGAAGGTCAGTTGTAGGTTGTGCAATAAGCTTGTCAACTTTGACTGTAGCAACGGACCCTGATATGTCAATTCTTTTTTGTGCTCCATATCCTACAACCACTACTTCATCAACATTGACAATTTGCGGTTCTAGAGTAATATTAACTGATGATGAGGTTCCTATTGCCACTTCCTGACTTTTCATCCCTATAAATGAAATCAGTAAAGTTGAATTAGCAGGAAGATTGGAAAATGAGTAATTTCCGTTGTTATCAGAAATAGTACCG
>JBAXUL010000093.1:0-15675 GCA_037129695.1 Prolixibacteraceae bacterium | reverse complement strand
CGAGGTCTCTCAGACTATTGTTTTATTGAATTATCTTTCTATTTTTACAACAAAGAATGTAATTTTATCATGATATAATTGCAATTCACACCATGTATATTCGAAAATTGTCTTTAGAAGATGAAAATAATGACAGTATCTTTCTGTGGGGAGCCCGTCAGGTAGGCAAGACTACTTTGCTTGAACAATTGTATCCGCACGCAAGATATTATGATTTATTGCAAGCGAAAGAATTTGAACGATTTCTTCGGCGTCCATCTTTATTAAGTGAGGAATTGGAACCAATGAAGGAAGGTGATCTGGTGATAATAGATGAGATTCAGAAGATACCCCAGCTTTTGGATGAAATTCATGCCTTGATTCATAAGAAGAAGATTCGTTTTATTTTGAGTGGATCAAGTCCCCGTAAATTAATTAGAGGTGGAGCCAATTTACTGGGAGGAAGAGCTTTAAAAAGAACGCTTTACCCGTTGGTTAGCTCGGAAATTCCTGATTTTAGTTTGATCAAAGCCGTTAATAATGGTATGATTCCCAGGCATTATCGGGTCAATAATCCCTGGGAACGATTTCGGGCTTACATTGGGGTCTATTTGAATGAGGAGATCAGGGAGGAAGCATTATCCAGAAATTTAAAATCTTTTTCCCGTTTTCTGGAAGTTGCAGCCATGAGCAATGGCGAAATGATTGTATTTAAGAATATTGCGCAGGATTGTGGTATCGATCACCGAACGGTTAAAGAATATTTTGAGATTTTGAACGACACCTTGATCGGATACCTTATTCCCGGATTTACTGCAACAAAAAAGAGGCGAGCAATTCAGGCACCCAAATTTTATTTTTTTGATGTCGGTATTGCAAATTATCTGTTGGACCGAAAAAATATGCATCCAGGGACAGAAATTTTTGGTCACTCCTTCGAGCATTTCATCATTCAGGAGATAATTGCTTTTTTAGGTTATTGTCAATCTGAAGAAAAGATTAGTTACTGGCGGACAAGTTCTGGATATGAGGTAGATGCGATTATTGGGAATGGTCGTATTGCCATTGAAATCAAATCAACGGATGAAGTTAAATCGCGTCATTTGAAAGGATTAAAAGCATTTAAGGAAGATTTTCCTCTAGCCAGAACCATCGTCGTATCCCTGGATAAATACGCCCGGGAGATGAATGAGGTAGAAATAATTCCGGTTGAACAGTTTCTGATGGCATTGTGGAATGGAGAGGTTATCTGATTTTTCCGGAATCTTATTGATACATTTGTTCAGCCACAATTGTGCCAAATTAAAGTTCATCTCTATTTAACAGGGATGTAAATTCAGTTTGAATGGAGGAAGACCTGAGGATATGGGAAAAGATTAGTAGTGGCGATAAATCGGCCATGAAGGTATTGCACGACCGGTATTACTACCAGCTATATCATTATGCCAAAAAAATCCACCCAAATCCTTCCGTTTTGGATGAAGCGGTTTCAGACTGTTTCATCAAACTCTGGACAAAACGTGAAAACCTGATTATTGTACGATCTGTTAAATCCTATCTTTTTTTGATGTTGCGAAACGGCTTAATCGATATCCTTCGCAGGAAGGAGCATTCGGTCTATTTAGAGGAGGGAACTATTCCGGATCTTCCTGACGATGAGATGCACAATGAACTTGACCGCTACGCTGAGCTGTACAATTCCCTGGAAAAGCTCCCGGAACAGCGTCGCCTCATTCTTGAACTGGCGGTTTTCGAATCCCTCACCTATGCCCAGATTGCGGAGAAACTTAACATCTCCATGAATACGGTGAAGACACAGATGGGCCGGGCCTACCGGTTTATCAAGGAAGAACTGGATCCCAAATCATTGCAGTTGTTCTTCATGCTTACTACTCATAAGCCTTAACAAGTGTATCCTTATAACCTATCTTTTTTTTGAAAATTATTGGTTCCCTTTTTCTTTCACCAATTTCAATTGTAATCTGTAATTTTTAATTTCTCCCTACCTGTCACCCTATTTTTTGTTTTCTGCGTCATAAGAGTAGAAACAAACACTACAATGACAGAAAATCAGGATTCCCATTGGGAAAAAATTGCAGGGAAATTGCACGGAGAGCTAAGTGCCGAAGAAGAGACTGAATTCAATGAATTGATAGCTGAAAACGTCCATTTGAAGGAGTTTGACAAAGCCCAAAAAATCAGGGATGATATGACTGCAGCAGGTAATATTTCGGCTTCAGGGAAGGTGAATTCATGGCGTAGCGTTGAAACTGGAATGAGAAGGGATCAGATGCGCCTGTTCATTACATTAATGAAATATGCGGCCATAATCATTGTTGCATTTGTTGCAGGGAATATGATCCGAACACCTGCAGTGCCCGATCAAACACTACACTTTTCAGAAATTCACGTTCCCTATGGTCAGATGAGTCAACTGACATTGAGCGATGGCACGAAAGTATGGCTGAATTCCGGTACAACCCTTCGCTATCCTGACAAGTTTGGAGATAAAAGCAGATGCGTTACCATCACAGGTGAAGCCTTCTTCAAGGTAGCCAAAATGCCCGACAAGCCCTTTACCATCAACTCTACCGATTTGTCTGTTCAGGTGTTGGGAACATCCTTCAATTTCTCTGCCTATCAGGAAGACAGCTTCTCTTCAGTGACGCTTGTGGAGGGCAAAGTTGCGATCCGGGACATCAAGGGAATTGCCATTGCACAACTACATCCTGGCCAGATGGCAATGAAAGAAAAGAGTTCCGATCATTTGAACATCAATGAAGTAAATACAACCTCTTACTCTGCCTGGACCGAAGGGAAGATATTTTTTGATGATGAGCGGCTCGATCAGATTGCCTGTAAACTGGAGCGTTGGTTCAATGTGGAGATTTCTTTTGTTGATAATAACCTAAAATCCAAACGGTTTACCGGCACCATATTAAAAAATAAACCCGTTGATCAAATCATGCAGGCGCTGGAATTGCTTGCCCCGATTAAATTTCGCCACCAGATTAATGCCAACGGCAAAGACAAAATAACCATTTTTAAAAGAACTTAAAAAGTTGAGAGTTGAGAGTTGAGAGTGAAAGGTCATTTCATTCTGGTGAATGGAAAAGAATGACTATGAATAAATATTTTATACAAACTTAAATGATTTCTGCCTATGAGAAAGTAATGAAAAAAAACGGTGAAGATGTTCGTACCATCCTCACCGTCGTTAAAGATTCAAACAAACCGTTAATGTTAATTTAAACCATCGAAATTTATGAAAATGTATCGAATTATCCTCGGCGATAAATCGTCGTGGACAAAAAAATTGCGAATAATGAAACTAACTGTCATTCTGTTACTTGGAAGCTTAGTTGCCATGAGCGCAACCACCTACTCACAGAACACCAAACTAACTGTCTCATCCAAAAACGCCACTTTAATCGATATTTTCCGGAATATTGAGGATCAGAGCGAGTTCTATTTCTATTTCAACAAGGAAGAAGTTAGGTCAAAAGAGAATGTTTCTGTCGAACTGAAAGATGTGCAGATCAATGACATTCTGGATCAGGTTTTAGCCAGCACCAGTCTGGAATATAAGATCATTGACCGCTATGTGGTTGTCAAGGAAAAAGGGTCGCCAGATCCGGCTATTGCCATTCAAACAAACCGCAAGGTCACAGGTAAAGTTACCGACTCCTCCGGAGCAACTCTGCCGGGTGTTTCTGTGGTGGTAAAAGGAACGACGAATGGAACCATTACCGATTCAAATGGTACCTACTTACTGGGAAATATTGCAGAAAATGCAACATTGCAATTTTCATTTGTAGGGATGAAAAGTCAGGACGTGAAAATTGGAAACCAGTCCAATATCATTGTAGTTTTAGTAGAAGAATCAGTAGGAATTGAAGAAGTTGTTGCAGTTGGTTATGGTACCCAAAAGAAAGTAAATCTAACTGGATCAATAGGCGCAGTAACGAGTAAAGAATTGGAGCGTTCAACTGTTACACAGACATCTCAACTTTTAACCGGTCTGGTCAGTGGTGTAACTGTTATTCAAAATTCCAGCCAACCTGGTAAGGACGGAGTAGAAATCACTGTGCATGGGTTAGGAACTTTCAGTGGTGCAGGTAACAGGCCTCTTGTTCTAGTTGACGGTTTAGCTTCATCTTTGGACAATGTTAATATCAATGATATTGCCAATATTTCTATTCTAAAGGATGCCGCCTCCGCATCAATTTATGGTACGAGAGCTGCCAATGGAGTAATTTTGGTTGAAACAAAAAAAGGCAAAAATGGTGAATTTAAGATTTCCTATCAGGGAAATTTTGGTGTTCAAAAACTTGCCGAAATTCCAAAAATAGTCGATTCGGGGGTTTATGCACAAATGTACAATGAGGCACTTACAAATGCTGGCGGGAGTCCCCAATACAGTGCTGATGAAATTTCAAAATTTAAGTCCGGAGTGGATCTGGATAATTATCCGAATAAGAGACACTATGATGATTTGGTGAAATCTGGAAATGGGCTTCAAACGGACCACCATATCAGTTTCTCCGGCGGTACATCTAGAAGTCAATATATGTTTTCGCTTGGTTACCTGAATCAAAATGGTTCAATTGCTGAGACAACTTACAAACGATACAATATTTTGTTAAATGTAGATACCAAACTGAAAGAAAATCTTACACTGAAGGTCAAAATGTCAGGACAGAATGGTGTAAGCAATGAACCAACTGCTGTAGATAAAAATCCGTCCGTCGGAGTAAATGGATTACTTGATTATGCCTTAAAAATTCCGAACACTTATGCGGGGAAAATGTCAAATGGATATTATGGTAATCAGACTGGTTTTACAATTGAAGGCTGGATGGATAGTGAATCTTTTATCTCAAATAACAATACTGATGCAATTGCAAGTGTCAGTTTGGATTGGAATATAACAAAATCATTAAAGCTTACCGGTATCAGCGGATATTCATTTGGATCATCAACCTATAAGATGTTTCGGCCAGTACTGGTTGTAGATCAATATATTACAGCTGGGCCTTCAGATCTCACCGAAATGAAAACCAACAATGGACTTTTGACAAATCAGGCATATTTAAACTATGATTTTTCAGTAAAGAATAACTCCTTTCATTTCCTATTGGGATATTCACAAGAAAGCTACAAAAATAATTGGATTCAGGCCTTCAGGGATAATTTCCCCAATAACACTCTGTATGAAATTAACGCAGGGGCAGCCTCTAATCAGCAAGCATCAGGTTCTGCCTATGAGTGGGCATTGCGTTCCTATTTCGGCAGAATAAATTATGTTTACAAGGGGAAATATCTACTTGAGGCTAACTCAAGATATGATGGATCTTCCCGTTTCCCGGCAGGAAACCGCTTTGGATTATTTCCCTCAGTATCGGCTGGATGGAGAATATCAAAAGAGAATTTTTTCCATGTATCATGGATAAACGACCTCAAATTAAGAGCATCTTGGGGGAAATTGGGAAACCAAAATATAGGTAATTATCCTTATCAGCAGGTTTTGACTTTAGGTCTCAATGCTCCATTTGGAGTAGCAGAATCTCTTTCTTCAGGTGCAGCTTCTACAATAGTGCCAAACCCTGAAATTACCTGGGAATCCACTCGTGTAGCGGATGTGGGTTTTGATCTGTCGATGTTTAAGAATAAACTGGTTGCATCTGTGGACCTTTATGACAAGTTAACCTCGGGGATTCTATACAATGTCACTGCATCCCGTGTCCTTGGAATGACTCCATCAGTTGTGAATGCAGGAGAGGTTTCCAACAAAGGGTTTGATTTAAACATCGGGCACAACAATACCATCGGTAAATTTCATTATAGTCTGGCTGCCAATATATCTTATGTAGACAATAAAGTAACTCATTTGGCAAATGTGACCAGAGATATTAATAATGGATTGTTTGTTGGGAATTCGTTGGGCTCCATTTATGGATATATTGCTGATGGACTTTTTGCCGATGCGGCAGATGTCAGTAAGTCTCCGACTCAACCCCGGACTGCTTTACCTGGAGATATAAAGCTTAGGGACATCAGTGGACCTGCTGGAACTCCGGATGGAAAAGTTGATGCGGACTACGACAGAACAATCATTGGAAATACTTTTCCAAAATACAATTATGGTGCCAATCTTAATGCCAGCTACAAAAATTTTGATCTTTCTATTCAACTTCAGGGTGTAGCAGGGTTGTCCAGAGTAATAACTGGCTTTCAAAATAATGCCTTCCTTCAAGGAGCAAGCCCCCAGGAATGGATGGTGAACTCCAGGTGGACCAAAGAAAATCCAAATCCCAATGCAGCATATCCGCGATTTTTAGTATTGGGAGGAGGAGAGCAACAATTCTGGAATTCAACTTTTATCATGTTGAATTCTTCCTATCTGAAAATTAGTAATGTTCAACTTGGTTACACAATACCGGAAAGTATTATTAAAAGGATTAATGTATCAAACCTCCGTTTGTATTTTGGGATCAAAAATCTCTTGACATTCGATCATTTCAGGGAAGGATGGGATCCATCAATGAATTCCTCTTATCCTCCGATACGGTATTTCAATCTTGGGATAAATCTTAATTTCTAATTAACTATCAGGTATGAAAACAAATATTTCATTCAAAACAAAAATAAGAATTCCAATTTTCATTGCTCTTCTTATGATAGGTTTCCTAACAGGATGTGCAGGTTTACTCGATAAACAACCTCTTGATGTATTGTCAACTGCTACATTCTGGAAAACTGAAAATGATGCAAAGTTGGGTTTGACAGGTGTTTATTTTATTGAAGGTCAAAACAATCCTGCCGCTAAACAAAATTATGATTTATGGAATCAGGATGCCTATCTCAGAATGTTCGAAGCAACAACTGACAACGGATTTGAAAAGGACAACAATGTCACTGATTTCAATAATGGTAATCTAACTGCTGCTTATGGTCCGGTAAGGGATCTTTGGAGTACCTCCTATGTAAAAATTGCCAAATGCAACAATTTCCTCGAAAATATAGAAAATGTGAAGATGGATGCAACCAGATTTGCTCAAATGAAAGCTGAAGTCAAGACCATTAGGGCATATGACTACTTCTATTTAACATTTTTATGGGGGGACGTTCCTTTGGTAACTAAAGTTCTAAGCGTTAATGAAGCTAATAATGTTACCCGTACTCCCAAAAAGGAAGTAATAGATTTTGTGGTGAAGGAATTAACGGATGCTATAGCTAATTTACCTACAAGCAGGTCAGATGCTGAAAAAGGTAGAATTACAAAAGGTGCTGCATTGGCAATTTTAGGTAGGGTCTTTTTAGCGGAAAAACGATGGGAAGAAGCAAAAAATGCATACAAACAGATAATTGATTTAAATGTTTACATTATTGATCCCCGTTTTAAAGATCTATTTATTCAGGCAGGGGAAAATAGCAAGGAGATCATTCTAACGAGTAAACGTATGCCCAATGTTTATGGAACCTCTATGTTACTAAGTTGTTTGGGATTTACTTGGGGCGGCTATCATCACTTTAGTCCATTTAATGGAGAATTAGAGGATTTTGAGTGTATTGATGGAAAGGGAATAGATGCTTCTCCTTTATATAAGGTAGACAGCCCATATGCCAATCGTGATCCACGGCTTCTTAAAACATTTTTTGTCAATGGGGTTACCATATTTAAGAATGCTACTTATGTTTCAAGTCCGGATTCTTCGGCAACAAAATATCCAGATCAGCTGACACGCAGACCATGGAGCGGTTATATGGTATTGAAATTCTGTGATGAATCCTATTCGGGAGATGTTAGGGTTTATGGTTGTGATTTCCCAATGATAAGATATGCTGAAGTATTACTAAGCTATCTCGAGGCGAACATAGAATCTGGAACTGCAATTACACAAGCTTTGTTGGATCAAACTATTAATAAAGTACGGGGACGCACAGAAATAAATATGCCTCCTGTTACAGAAACAAATGCAGCTAACCTGACAACTATTCTTAGAAGGGAGCGGAGGAATGAGTTAGCTTGGGAAGGATTAAGACTTTACGACCTATTTAGGTGGAGAACAGCTCATATTGCACTCAAAGCTAGTAATTATGGCATGAAATTGTGTACTCAGGCACAAGCCGCCACATATACAAAGTTTAAAGTAAATGCAAATGGGTATTATTTGGTAGATCAAACAGCTTTCAGAGAAAATGTGGATTATTTATGGCCAATCCCGCAAACTGAGAGAGATGTGAATCCAAAACTAACACAGAATCCAGGGTATTAGAAAGTACATCGGTTAATTGAATTGGAGGGATAATCGTGAATACGAACGTTTTCGTATTCACGGTATCTCTTCCTGTTTAATTGACAATTATCATTTTTGACCTTGTATTATCCTCATTTGCAAGGTGAATTCATGACGTAATTATCACTTCATCAATTAAACACAATATATGAACATGAAAATTAATATTGTAATTGGTATATTAATGTTTTTTTCGACAGTGAATGTGTATTCGGACAATTCAAATAAAAGTGTCATTTATTCCAGACTGGAAGCAGATTTGTGCGTGTATGGTGCAAGTGGTGCAGGGATTGCAGCAGCAGTTGCTACAGCACGCGAAGGTTATTCCGTTGTAATTATTGAACCAGTTCACAAAATTGGGGGTCTACTGGGATCGGGATTTAGAATGCAACAAGATGTTCCATATGCAGATCACCTTGGTGGTCTGACGGGAGCATTTTATGCTGCTGACATTGCTCAGCCTCAACCAAGGCATCAACAAGGAGCCGGTAAGGTTAATATTGAGACCCTTCAAGCGATGATCGATCAATATAAAGAGCTTATCAAAGTCATTACGGATCATAGATTGGCTACTGTAAAAAAATCAAGGGGCAAAATTCAGGAGGCGGTATTTGAATATGCTCCTCCGGGTAAAGATGGTGTACCGATTCCAGTTCGAAGTTCTGATAATTTAATTTCAGTCAAGGCAAAGATATACATCGATGCAAGCTACGAAGGAGACTTAATGGCTTATTCCAAGGTCTCTTATCGCGTAGGAAAAGAGTCAGTACAAGAGTATGGTGAAACACTGGCAGGAACTATTTTAAGCAAAAAATTTCCGGGAGTCGATCCATATGTTGAGGAAGGCAACTCAAAAAGTGGTCTGTTATCCTGCATCACTGCAGATCCGTTGGGAAAAGAAGGGTCTGCCAGCAGATTTTTCATGGCATATAATTTTAAACTTTCCTGGGAATCAAATCCGACGGAGCAATTTCCAGGCATTCTGATTACCCCCCCGGAGAAAAAGGACAAAGATGTTTATGAGTTACTAAGAAGGTATGTTAAAGCAGGATATCAATTTTCATGGCCGAATGAGAATTTTTCCAGAGGAGAATTGATGACAGGTACCTTACCCGGCATGCAGATTGATTATCCCGATGGCGACTGGACGGCAAGATCAAGAGTCTGGCAAGCTTTCATCGATCATGTAAGAACCCTTACCGACTTTTCCCAAAAGGAAGTCAGGTTGTTGTCTGGTGTAAATGAAGATACTGGTGGATGGCCCTTCCTCTATATACGAGGTGGAAGAAGAATGGTTGGAGAGTATGTAATGACGCAGCACGATTTGCAATTGCAGACAAGCCCTCCTAATCCAATTTGTCTGGGATATTACAAAGTTGACATTTATCCCAATAGATTGGTTGTTCTTGAAGATGGCACTCTGGCACATGAAGGTAATATCTGGTCTCACGTTTCGCCTGGCCCTTATCAAATACCTTATGGGGCAATTATTCCTAAGAAGAAAGAGTGTAAAAATTTGTTGGTGCCTCTGTGTATGTCAGCTTCTCACATTGCTTACTCCTCAATCAGGATGGAGGCGACATACATGGTTATGGGCGAATCAGCCGGAATTGCCGCAGCATTGGCGCTTAAAGAAAACAAAGCAGTTCAGGATATTAACCGCCTTGAATTAATTACCTTGTTAAAAAAACATAATCAAAAGCTAGTGTGGGATGGCAAAGGATACTTGAAATGGAGATATAACATTTTCGGAAAACCTTTGGATGAGATGGCGAGATGGGATACAAATCCAGAAGAATACACCACTCACCCAGTACAATTGCTAAGGAAGTAATTTTTTGTTCACTTTTCAAATAGCTAAAATCATGAAAAATAATTCTCGAAGAAGGTTCATCAATAATGTTTTTGGAGGAGGTTTAGGATTAGGAATGTTCTCGCTGTCTTCTTTTTCGCCAGCTGAGAAAGGCGGAATTTCCAGAAGTAAGGACTTGCCCGTAATCGAAGAAGTCGATATTTGTGTTCTGGGAGGCAGTTGTACTGGTGTTTTTGCTGCAGTTAGGGCAGCACGATTAGGAGCGAAAGTTGCAATAGTTGAAAAAACTAATTCATTCGGTGGAGTAGCCACCAATTCGCTTGTAAATATTTGGCATTCCTTATATAATACAGAATTTGACAAACAGATTATTGCCGGATTGACTCTCGAAACGATCGAAAGGTTAACACACAGGAATGCGATTATTAAATCAGATAAAAGCTTAAGCGCAGGTGTCACCTTTAATTCTCAAGAGTTAAAAATTGAATTGGATGAACTAGTCATTTCATCGGGAATTACACCTTATCTGCATACATTGTTTTCTGAGCCGTATCTTGATAAGGATGAAAAGCTAACCGGTGTTATTGTAGATAATAAGTCAGGTCGCGGAATTATTAAAGCGAAATTCTTTGTTGATGCTACAGGAGATGGTGATTTATGTCATCGTTTGGGGCTTGAGACCTATGTTAGTCCACTACTTCAACCTCCCACAACTTGTGCCCATTTTGATGGCTGGAACAATGAACAATTTAATACATTACTCAAACTGCACTGGAAAGAATTTAACATTCCGGAGGGTTTTGTATGGGGTGCCAAGGTTCCTGGTACCAACAGCTATATGTTAGCAGGCACAAGGGTTTACAACGTTAATTGTTCAATTGCGGAAGATCTAACCAGAGCAGAGATTGAAGGAAGACGTCAGATCAGATCAATCATGGATATGATCCGCAAGTATGGGAATAAAACTGAAACAGGACTGGTATCCTTGCCATCCAATATTGGAATAAGGGAAACGCGTCATATTCGATGCATGTATCAGGTATCTGACAATGATGCCTTATACGGAAAAAGGTTTGATGATGCGATTGCCAATGGCAGTTACAGAATGGACAACCATCATCAGGATAAACCTGGAATAACATTCAGATATTTAGATGGTACCGAAGTGTATTCAAGACCTGGATATGCAGATGAAAAAAAGAGATGGAGAGATGTAACTACCGAAAATCCTACATTTTACCAAGTTCCGCTCAGATCATTAATTCCTAAGAATTTTACAAATCTTATCATAGCAGGAAGAATGTTAGATGCCAGCATGACGGCCTTTTCTGGTATACGAGTCATGGTTAATATGAATCAATTGGGTGAAGCGGCAGGTGTAACTTCCTATTTGGCTCTTAATCAGAATAAACCTGTTCCAAAGATCGATTACAAGGAAGTAAGGGGAGAATTAAAAAAAGGAGGATCAATTATCATCTAACAGTAAGCAAACGAACACAAGAAAATACATTTTATTCACCAAAGGAAATAAATGCAGATGGACAGAAGAATGTTTATTAATACGACTACTCTTACTGGTGCCGGGGTAATTGTATCACCACTCTTAAAAGGGGGTAATTCTATATTGCCAGAGGCTATCGAAATTCCTGCTACTAAAATACCAGTTATTTTGGAGGCTGATGTTGTTGTGATAGGAGGAGGACCTGCCGGATTTGGAGCTGCAATGCGAGCAGCCAGAAACGGTTTGAGCACTGTACTTGTTGAACGTTATAGTGGGCCAGGAGGTGCTGCAACCAGTGGTTACATGTGTGTTACTGGTCAAGGGGCAACTTTTCCGCTTCATACTGAATGGGTGGATGGGCTCAGGAAGGAAGGCTGGTTGTTCGACGCATGGAAAGCCTACCCACAGTTGGAAAATAATGTTTTGGTGCATCAATCCGGCAGAAATAGCTTTTACCCTGATGATGGTGCATACATCATGACAGAGATGCTGGAAAAGGCCAATGTAAAAATGCTTTTTCTTACATCATTTGTTGATACTGTTCTCAAACATAATTTGCAAGGGGATGACACCATTGACGCGATTGTTGTTGAAAATGCCTCCGGAAGACAGGCCATCAGAGGTAAAATATTTATTGACTCTACCGGTATAGCAGATGTTGTGGCAAGATCAGGCGCTCCATATATCAGTCCCGGGAATAGCAAAGGGCAACCCGTTCCTCCTTCTGTCATGTACAAAGTCAGTGGCGTTGACTATGCAAAATTATTTGATTACCAAAAGATTGATCCTGCATTGTGGACCGCAATTGCCAAAGCCAGAGCTGCTGGAGACATGCCAATTGAGTTGTATCCGCAATATCAATTCGAAATTGGTGGAGGCTGGGAAGGATACCGGGGCCATCCTCAACTGAATATGTGTGCCATTAGAGGCAATGGTGAGATGCTAATTTGGGGTTTTCCACCAAATGAATGGGCTATTAATGCGGCAGAAAATGGCTTTGATGCAAGTAGGGGTACAATTGGAATCAGAAGGTTAAATGTAGCAGAAGTGAAGTTTCTCAAAAAATATGTCCCGGGATTTGAAAATGCCTATCTCTCAGGGATGGCACCCTATATGGCAATCCGGGAGGGACGACATCCTCAGGGTGAATATGTATTGTCCATGGATGACATTATTAACCAGCGAAAATTCCCGGATGCAGTTTTAAAAAACAGACAAGGAGACACAATGGATTGGGGCGAAGACATGAAACAACGTCCAAATGAACATGGAGAAATGGTTTGGAGAAAACCTAAAAGAACCAATCTTCCTTCTTATACATTTGATATTCCCTATAGAGCCCTATTACCAAAAAAAATTGATAATCTGATTCTTTCTGGGGAGTGCTTATCCAGTACTTATGAATGGTTTTACTCAAGACGTCTAATTCCATGGTGCATGAGAACCGGAGAAGTTGCGGCTACTGCTGCAACGATGGCTGTCAAGCAGGGAATTTCTGCAAAGGAAGTTCAGTGGAACAGAGGATACTATAATGACTAATTAATTTTTTAACAGGCAAATAGAACTTATGGTAATGTTCATTATTGTTTGTTTAACTAATCAATTCTTTCCAAAACAAATAAATTTGGAAATAGGTAAATCTTAACGCTTTTCAAAATAATGAACAGGAATAGAATGACTATTTGTTTTTTGCTTTTTACAATTTCCGCATTTGGCCTCAACACTAATCTAAATGAAATACCTAAAGATGGATTTTGGGGAATGAAAGGGAAAATAGTCATTTATCCTTTTGCAGATAAGATTGACTCACTATCTGGTCAGGAAATATATGAACTTCGCAATGAGAAAGAACTACCGATTTGGTTTTGCCGCGAATTTTATAAACAAGTTTGCTTGACTGGCCAGTGTAAAATAATCCACTTATGGTTATTTTGGGATGGAGCTGGAAATTATCTTGGTATTCAGGTTTTTAAAGATGAGGAACTAACCAAACTAGAGCATGGTAAATTCGAACCTGCAGATTATGTAAAGCTTGATGCAATACTTAAGGATTCAACATCAATGCTTAAAACATCAAAGTATGAGACACTGACAGAAGAAGTGAAAATTAAAAGCAATTTTCAGGTTGATGCATATTCAGGTGCGACGAAACCATCTATTTTACAAGAAGTTGTTGCCGGAGCAGCTTATACTTGCTTTACATTGTGGCACACTGTCTATGGTGCTACGCAAGTAGAAGTATCAAAGATTATTTCCGAACGGATGAGTCAGAGTTATCTGGCTCTTCTTTTCGAAAGCGCAGATCCATCATTTATTTCTTTGGCAATCCGCTCTGTCGAAAAAAACTCAAAATACCATTTACATTTTTATCCCCAAATCATCTTAGCAATTCAATCTGACAGGCTGTCTCTTTCAAAATTGGCCCTTGACTATTTTCAACCAGATCGTCTTGTTTCAGTGGACGTTCAGAAAAAAATACTTGCACTTGATGTCTCTCCGCAAAGAAGATATGACATAATCTGGCAATTTACCAAACTTCAAAAAATTGATAATGATATAATTACAACTATTTTAGAGATGTACAAAAAACATGCTTTGATTGATGGTTCATTAATCTTGATCTTAGATCTGATTAGGAAAGATCACTTAAAAGATAAGAGGGTTATAAAGCTTCTTGGATATATTGAGGAACATGAAGGTGTCTATAATAAAAACATTATCCATAATCTTCTACAGAGATTGTGATGAAAATTCCCCCCGTATCATTTTGTGTATGCTCTCAGCGCAATCAGATAATGTTAACAGTAAAATTTTAGTGCAATGCTATGATTGAAAAATTGCCCGGAATCCGCAATAACGGTATAGATATGCTCAGAGGATTAGCCATTTTGTCGGTTATTTTGCTTCATATTAATATTAGAATTCCATTCAGTGAAACATTGATAGGTAATGCATTACCTGCCTCTATCTATAAAATTATTTTTTGGAGCGGGTATTACGGTGTTTGTGTGTTTTTCGTAATTTCCGGTTTTTTGATAACCACAACAGCTCTTAGTAAGTGGGGTACTCTTCCAAAACTAAGAGTTTTAGGCTTCTATTCTATGCGGTTCGCTCGTATAATTCCACTACTTGTTGTATTACTTTTGGTGCTCTCAATCCTCCATCTTTCAGGAATAAAGGAATTCGTGATAAATCCCGAACGAGTAACGCTTAGCAGAACAATTATTGCTGCCCTTACATTTCACTTGAATTGGCTCGAAATAAAAGTAGGATATTTGCCAGGATCCTGGGATATTCTTTGGTCTCTCTCTATTGAGGAGGTTTTCTATTTGTTTTTCCCGCTATTGTGTATTCTGTGCAAAAACGAGCGAAATTTTGTAATTTTGATTTCTGTTTTCTTATTTATTTCTCCATTTGCTCGTACAACCTGGTACTCGGGAAATGAGTTGGGCGATCATAATCATTTCGCATATCTGGATGCAATTTCCATTGGATGCATTGCAGCATTAGTGAATAAAAGGATAAAATTCAGCATACCAATTTTAAATGTCGTTGGTGTAGTCGGTTGGGCATTCTTTACATTGGTCATTGTGTTTCGCAAATGGGTTTCTCTTATGGGGTTGTCAAATATCGGACTAAACGTCACACTCTTAGCTATTGGCACGGCATTGATTCTGATTTGGATGCAAAAACGTTTTATCGATGGGCACAAAACCGCCCCGAAGTACACAAAATCACTTTGTTTCCTGGGGCGAAATAGTTACGAGATCTATCTTTCCCACATGTTTGTTGTATTTATACTGGTAAGAGTGTATCATGCGTTGAACCTTTTTGGGGAATGGCAATGGATCCTTTATTTTTTAGTTGTTATTTTTTCGGGTATTATCGGTAATTTGATTTCAAGATTTTTTTCAAATCCGATAAATTTATTTCTCAGAGAGCGGTTTAACCATTTTTCAATCTCAAAATCCTAAAAGAAGGTCTTTGATTGCTGATGAATTTTTCGCTGTTGCAGAAATGACATATCAATATAGTCGTTTACAAATTATGATGTTGAAAGGAGTAAACGTTCTAAAGAAGCG
>JBAXUL010000092.1:0-15814 GCA_037129695.1 Prolixibacteraceae bacterium | reverse complement strand
GTGAATTGGAGCTCCCGGTGGCGGTAATTGTTTCCGTCAGGGTATAAGTTGTGGTAACTGTAGGAGAAACGATTGGATTGGCCGCTGTTGAGGTGAATCCGGCAGGGGAGGATGTCCAGTTGTAGGTGTTTCCTGTTACGGCAGTTGTACCGATCTGTGTGGAAGTACCCTGGCAGATACTCCGGTTGGCCCCTGCGACAGCGGCCGGTACGGAACTCAGGGTAACTGTAACATTGTGGGTATTGGTACAACCGGTGGCGGTAATTGTTTCTTTCAGGGAATAAGTTGTGGTGACCAAAGGAGATACCGTCGGATTGGCAGATGTTGATGTGAATCCGGCAGGGGAGGATGTCCAGCTGTAGGTTGATCCGGTTACGGCAGTTGCCCCGATTTGGGTGGATGATCCCGGACTGATTGTCCTGTCTGTTCCTGCAGATGCTGCAGGCAAAGGATTGACGGTGATGGTCACGATGTTGGAAGATACTGCTGCGTTCCAGTCGGCTGATCCCGCAGTACGTGCCAGACGGATGAAGGAGGTGGTTGTGTTTACAGTTCCCGGGGCATAGGTTAAAGCGTTGCTGCCGGCGATGTCTGTGAAGCTGCCGGCCACACCGGTGGCAGACATTTGCCATTTGTATTCGGGTGTACCCGTTAAGCCTGAAGCGGGAGCCGCACTGGTAAATGCAGAAGGGGCAGATCCTAAGCAGAGTGACTGACTGGAAGCAATCGTGCCACCTGATTGGGTAACACCGGTACCCTGGTATTCGTAGGTTCCGATATCTGATTTGATGCCGGAAGGCCTGAGTTGTCTGATAAAATCAAAAGTTGTTATTGCCTTGGGATTGGTATCTCCCGTATCAATCAACGGTGAACCTGTCATCAGGGCAAAATCACCGGACAAATGCATGTTGGCTGAAGCAAATCCTGCTGCTGTTCCGGTTCTCTGATAATAGTTGTTCTTTTGGGTAACATCTGTTGTTGTTGGTTTCTGGATCATCACGTAGGAATCGATTCCCTTGAAACTGGTATTGCCATTCTGGTAGAAATCAAAGGCTCCGGGATTGATGATCACATTGGATGAGATCAGGTTGCCTTTGGTCAGCACACTTGAGAACCTGATTCCTTCCGATTTCGGGTTGATGATGTTGTTGTTGAAGATATAGAAGGCGGAGTCTTTCTGAACAGAAGCATCAGAAATATACATTCCATGCTTGGGCAGGGACGTGTTTCCCGGATTATAGGTCAGTCCGGGATTGACAATGATGTTGTTGAAGATTCTTGTGCCGCCCAATCCGAGACAATCAATGCCATCGCCTTTCCCATCGCTGATGTAATTGTTGTAGCAATCGGCTTTTGTGCCGTAATTGATCATAATTCCCGACATCTGCGTATCGACACCGGCATCGCTGTCAAAAGTGATGGTGTTGTTGTAGATCGCACAGTTTCTGTAGGCACATCCAACCTGGATGCCATCCCAGCCTGTGTGGGTGACAATGTTGTTGTAAACCTTCACGCCGTCCAGCAAACTGGGCATTACGACAGAATCCTTTCCGTTGCATACGATTGGTTCACCGAGATATTTGGAACTTCCGATGTACATTCCTTCGTCGGCTGTGTAGGCAACATAATTATCGTGGATGATTGTATTGTATTGAGTGAATGCAGTTCTTTGGGTTTTTGGGGTACAGTCAGGATCAGTTTTTGCATAAATTCCAGCGACATAAGTATGTTGAACAGAGACATGGTCTATTTCATAATCGGAGCTTAAATAGCCAATTTCCATCCCTGCACCGGCGGCGACTCTGTTCACTTTAAAACCATACATTGAACCCGGGTTACCTGTACCGGTAAAATGAATAAATCTGCAATTTTTGATGGCGATCCCGTAATAATGATTGGTATCGATAATGATATCTCCACCCTGGTTGATCATGATAATTGGTTTGGCGGCAGTGCCTGTGAAATTTGCGATGCCCAGATAGTCCTTGTTGCCTGCCTGAAAATAGAGTGTATCTCCGGGTAATACTTTATTGTATGGGGCAACATTGGCATCGATATAAAATACATTTGACGGAATGACGTAACCTTTGTTTTGACTGTGGGCAAATTGAGTAAAAATTGCCAGCAACGAAACAAGAAGAAGTAATTTTGTTGGATACATTCAGAATTTTGTTTGCAGTGATTTAATCATCATCGAAAAACATATGGTGATCTATGAATCTTGTTTATTACGGACAACCGTCAAATTAAGATTCATTCTACATAAGTCCCGTCCTGCGTTACGAGACCAGAAGCTGTTAATAGTTATTTTTTTTCAGGACACATGCTGCCGGGCAGTATTATATTTTACTCTTAAGCAGACTGTTCCATCAAAAACTTTGGAAAAATAGATGTTCTGTTTTAATATCAATTTTCCTTTCAGTGAAATCATGACTTTATTCAGTAAATGGCATGATTTTGACAGTATTTCACTGAATGATTGGAAGATGTAAATTCGTGAATAGTTGTTATCATGTTGTTATTTTGTCGGTTCTGTTCAGTAATTGGAATCACAATACAACTTTTTGTTCGCAGTAATGTTCAGGAAATAAAAAAAGTATTGTTGAAAATAGTTGAATTAAAAATCTTCAAACACCTCATTTTTAGAATTCAAATTCAAGTGTTTGAAATCAATATTTTTCCATTCGCTCGCGTTTTAAGTCCATTGGCACTTCCTTGACAACCGATCAATCATTTTGGTCCCAAAACCATGAAATTTCTCACCGAAATAAGTGAAAACAGAAAAAAAATCATTAAACTTTGCTGTGATTCATTGATTGAATAATTTCTGATACTGTGGTTCATCATTAACCAATGTGGTGTATTCATTTCTGAAAGGTTTTAAAGAATAATTAAATTATTACGAAAATAATTCCTTAGATAACCGGCATTCAGATTACGTCGTGGTTTGTACATTATTTTAATCAGTTTGATTGAAATGAGTATATTTTCTTCGACAGATTCGGCGTTCATCATTAAACTCACCGGGATTATTCATTCAAATCTCGAGAACGCGGATTTTGGAGTCGATGAGCTGGCGCATGCCGCCGGTGTTAGCCGTACTGCCCTGCACCGGAAGTTAAAGGTAGCATTGGACAAACATCCATGTCAGTTTATCCGTGAGGTGAGGCTTAAGCGCGCGATGGAAATTCTTTGCCAGGGCGGGGTGACAGCCGCGGAGGTAGCCTATACCGTTGGATTCGGCAGTCCTGCCTATTTCAATACTTGTTTTCATGAATTTTATGGATTTACTCCTGGCAAAGTTATCAAGGGAGAGTTAGATGAAAGTGAAATTACCGATCAGAATACTGATTCTGAATTCATCCATTCTTCTCCCAATCTTTTGGTACGCACCACCAGAAGTAGCCGAAACCTGTTCATTCTTTTTTTGGCGTTTAGTTTATTTTTATTCAGTTATATCTATCTGACCAGTCCATCCTTTATTGTCAATAATCCGATAGTTTCTTCCTTCGGTCAGGTAAAAATTCAGAAAAAATCGCTGGCCATACTGCCTTTCCTGATGATGAGCAAAGAATTGGATATTCAATATGCAGCTTTTGCCATCAGAGAGGGTATTCTAGCTCATTTATTGAAAACGAAGAAATTGATGATTGTTTCGCAGGTATTGGCTGAGCAAATAAGAAACGATACGCTTTCCGCTGTGAAATTGGCAGATCAGCAAGGGGTTAACTATATTGTCGACGGCAGTATTCAAAGACTTGACAAAAAATTGATGATTATTGTCCATTTGAATGATGCCGCTCAAAAAACAGTGATCTGGTCTAAAAATTATTATTGGGATATTTCTGACATGGTGGTCATGCCAAATGTTCTTTCCAAAAGAATCTCAAACGATTTGAAGGAAGTTATGAAGTAGGGAAATGTTAGTTGGGACGACCTTATTGCCTATTTGTATCATGCCGGATTACATTTCGGAAAGAATTGATGCCAAATATGGAAATAATGACAAGGTATTGGCAAATATTGAAATACCTGACAAAAAACAGAGACACGATTCCTTCAGGAACAATAAGCTTCGGACCTGCCAATTTATATGGATGACAGGTATTTTGTGATATTAGCCAATAGTAAGTTATTTCAGGAAGTTTGAATTCAGACTAATTTTCTCTTCCTGAAGATTTTAATCTGATCTACCTGGCCAAATCTCAGTGGCACTTGCTGCAAATTGAAATTAGCGATTCTTCAATTTTTGTAGTCCTTTTTGTGCAAAAATTGAAATACCACCTCAAAAATCACAATGAATTGTATGAAATTGAAAGATACTTCAATTGAAACTGATATGCTATGGCGATTGTTTTGGGCGAAATTTGTATTGGAAATAAGGCACAATGGTTGCTTACCAATTATCGAAGTAATTGAAGGTATTTATTCACTTTTTTAATCTTTTGGCCATGAAAACAAGAGCTATTTTTCTGTTGTGCATGATCTTTTCGTTCATTGCAATTGGGCAAGATCAAAAGGGACTCAGTGGAGCAACCATTACTCCACCGAAATTTACGGGATTTCCTGGAGCGATTCCTATTTTCGTTGAGCAGAAGTTTAAAAGTATCGATGAGTATATGGCGATGCATGTCAAATATCCTGACTATGCAGTGACGCACTATATTTCTGGTACTGAGGTAATCGGATTTTCTGTTTCTCCCCAGGGAGAGGTAGTAAATATCAAAGTGATTAACAGCTTGTCTTCAGCAGTTGACGATGAAGTAATCAGTGTACTGAAAACTACCAGTGGAATGTGGAAACCTGGATATATCAACGACGAGGCTATCGCCATGGATAAAGAGATCTCTGTAGTCTTTAAATTTCAGGAACAGTCTCTCAAAGAATTCAAAGAACGTGCAAAAACGTATTATTCCCGTGCATGTGAAAACCTTTTGATGAAACAAAATCCCAAACAGGCGCTGAAGTATTTCGACAAGGGAATGAAGCTTTTGCCCAAAGACAAAAGTCTGCTTGCTTTGAGGGGTCTGACCCGTTATGAACTAGGTGACAAAGATGGAGCACTCAGTGACTGGACCAGAATCAAAAATTTGGGTGGGGGAGAAGGAGATGCCTATATTGAACAGTTTATCACGATGAGGGGATATCAGGATATCCTTATTTCCATGAAGGGTTATGAGGTGATGTCTGAATTTTTGTCACAATAAACTTGCTCTTTCTTAAGGAGTTGAACCGAAAACCACAACCATACGGTGTTCTGTTTGGTATGCTTCAATTCCTATGAGCAGCCAGGTCGGATGGGCATCGTCCTGCCTTAGCTGATTAACAATTGTAAATGATTGATTCAGAATTGTATCCTTATCATGGTTGAGAATTCCAATTAATTAACCAGGGAAACATTGAAATCACAAGATTTCAAACAAAGTGGTTCTGTCAAGATTGGAAAATGCACTACTACTATATGGAACGTATTTGCCGCTTTTTGGCTGAAATTATCAGGTGCATCTGATGTATTTCAGATACAATTTTAATGTTTGAATTGAGAAAGCTTTTTTAATATGTCAGGTCATGAAAGCATTCATTATTTTCCTGTTGTGTATGACCTGTTCGCTCATCACTCAGGGACAAAATCGGAAAGGACTAAATGGCGCCACCATTACTCCACCGAAATTCATCAGAATTCCTGGTTCCATGTCGGCTACTCAGGAACAGGAATTTCAAAGTATTGATGATTACATGAAAACTCATGTCAGTTATCCTGCTGAAGCACTCAAGCGGTATAAATATGGTACTGAAGTAATTGGATTCACTGTCACGCCGCAGGGAGAGGTTTCAGACATAAGTATAATTAACAGTGTTGCATCAGAAATTGACGAGGAGGTAACCGCTGTGCTGAAAACGACCAATTGCATGTGGAAGCCCGGATATATCAACGAAGAAGCTGTACCGATGGAGAAAGAGATCTCGGTAGTTTTTAAATTGGAGGAACAATCTGTTACCGAAATTGTCGAACGTGCTAGGGTTGATTTTACGCGTGCTTGTGAGATGCTTTTATTGAAGCAGAAACCCAGGCAGGCACTCAAATATTTTGACAGGGGAATCATGCTTCTTCCAAAGGACAGGACCTTTTTGGCACTGAGAGGACTGACCCGATATGATACGGGGGACAAAGAAGGAGCCATCAGGGACTGGACAAGGATTAAACAGCTTGGAGGAACTGAGGGCGAAGAATACATGCAGCAATTGAGGACCTTGAATGGATACGAAGACCTTTTGATTACCATGAAAGGTTATGAGGAGATGTCTGCGTTATTGTCAAAATAGACCTATTTTAAGGATTAGCATCGCATATTAATGGACAACCTCACATGGAGTTTTAGTCATCATTTGGTATTTCAGGAACAATCAATTTGGTGGTCAATAAAAAAATACTCAATTCCCCAATTTTAAGTCTTGGTGATTTTTTCTTCAAGAGAACAGCACCATTTTGTATTTTGCATCTCACTCCCAATAATTTTGATTAAAAGATTCAATGAAAGAATCATCCATGGATGATCCTTTCATTGAAAAGTCCATGGGTTATTCGGGTCTATTTCATCCATATTTCAAAGGCTTTGAATTTAAATACCCTGCCGTTATCTGCCTGATTATCTGAGGTAATATTCCATATTTGCTCTTTATTTGATCTGCCTTTTGATAACAATATCTCCTAATAAAGAATGCTTATGGTGGATTGCATGGCATTTGGGACTTGCATAACAATGTAAAGTTTAGGCTCTGAATTTTTGACTGCCAAAGGTCTGACCGGCCAGTCAATATATGCTCATGCAGTTATTGGCATTGAAGACTTGTATAAGATCTATCCTGAACCTGACCTACTTGCACTTTCGGAGTTGTTTGCCTATGTAGGTTGGTATCCTCCTGCTTGTAAAATCCGATACTTTCGTTTATGGTTGTCTTTAATACAGATGAAGTGACAAGGTTTTCTGACTTCAATATTCTCAAGCCAGAGGAATTATGAGTTAGAGGGATGGTTACACTTAACATTTTCTATAACGACGAGATTGTTGGTTAACTCGTAGACCCCGGATTTGAACAGCTTCAAAACGACAAACAGAAACCAATAGTTCTGCTTCCATAAATAATTAACATTACGATAAATACCAAAAACGCAACGTTAAAAAACTTCAGTCAACTTGGTTTTGACCAGTTATTAATTTTCAATAATTTTAAATGAATATTTTGCTGTATGCCTAATTAATTTGAGAGGCAGGGCTTTGTCACTTCTGCCCAATTCCTTTTTTGTATGGACACAAAATTGGAATCAAAACCTCCCTGAGTCTGCAACCGTGTACACACATCCTTTTCAACTCCCTCATCAAAAAACATTTATCTTCTTTTAGAACATTATCTTAAAGGCTGCCTCATTGCAGATTAATAGTCCGCTAATTTTCGAAATATTTCTGTACCAAATCCAATAATCTTTCCCGTTTAATCGGTTTAGAAATGAAATCGTTACATCCTGCCATTAATGCCAATTCATTGTCATCAGATAGACCATAGGCTGTTTGAGCAATAATGACGACGTCCTTGTTTATCTGACGAATCTGCCGGGTGGCCTCATAACCGTCCATCTGGGGCATTTTGATGTCCATAAGAACTAAATCGATGTCTTTATTTATACGGCAAGCTTCAACCGCTTCCAATCCGGTTTTTGCCTTTATAATTTTTTTACTGATTCTTTTCATTGCAATTTCAAGAAACAGTTGCGATTCCTCGTCGTCTTCGGCAATCAATATGATTAGTTTTTTAAATTGCTTCAATACTTCATCCATAAAAATGGTGATCTGATCCTGTTCCTTTTCATCGGGTTTGAAAGAATAAGGGATTGTAAAATAAAATGTTGATCCTTTTCCCTCTTCGCTCTCTACCCGCATACTGCCTCCAAGCATTTTGACATAGGCATTGGAGATGGCCAATCCCAGACCTGCTCCCTGTTGTGCCATTTTATCATCAATATCAGCCTGTATGAAGCGTTTAAATACTGCTTCCTGCCGGTTTTTCGGAATTCCGATCCCGGTGTCGTAAACATAAAATTCGAGCACCTGGGTTCTTTTTTGCAGCAATACAGAATTCTGTGGTGAGGAGGCATTCAATGTCTCTACCAGCTTATATCCAAATTCAATCGATCCTTTATTGGTGTATTTAATGGCATTTTTTACCAGGTTTGTCAGGATGGCAAAGATTTTTTCGCGATCGGTTTTAATGGTGGCTTTTCCTGTCGGCAAACCGATTCTATAGGAAAGCTCAATTCCTTTTTTCTCTGCCTCCGGTTTAAAAAAGGTTGCTATGAATTCGATTTGCTCGTTGATATCCGAATCGTGGATATCAACGGTCATCAGGCCCGCCTCTATTTTCGAAATATCCACAATATTGTTAATGATATTGAGCATGCGGGAGCCGCTTTTTTCAATGATACTGATGTATTGTTGTTGTTGTTCTCCAGTTAGTCCCGGATCTTTAAGCAGTTCGGCAAAACCCAAAATGCCGTTCATCGGAGTCCGGATCTCGTGGCTCATGTTGGCCAGGAAGGCCGACTTCAAGCGGTCGCTTTCTTCCGCCTGATCTTTCGACTTAAGTAATTCAATTTCGGCTAGTTTGCGTTCGGTAAAATCCCTGATAATGACCAATGAGCCAATCTCCACGCCAACCGAAAAGGGTGATCCATTCAACTCGCCAAAAAATACGGACTTGTCTTTTCGTTTCAGTTTCAATTCCAGATTTACCATCTTTTTTTTCTGCTCAAGTGATTCGTGAAACACTTCAACCACACGGGGAACATCTTCCGGATCTAAAAAATCGACAAAATTGTGCCCACACATTTCCTCAGGTTCACAACGAAATAATTCTCTGGAAGAGGGTGAAGCATAAGTAATGAACCCATTGGCATCGCAAAGCGAAATAAGGTCGCTGGTTTGCTCGGCAATGGCCCGAAACTTTTCCTCGCTATTCTTAATTCTTTCCTCCACCATCCTACGTAAGGTAATGTCTATAATATAGCCATACCAGATAATGCTACCGTCGGCTAAAAGTTCAGGTATTGATTTGCAATGCAACCATTTTATTTCCTGACCGGGTAATTGCACCCTGTATTCTATGTCGAGGTGGGTCAAATGCTCTGCGGAATATTGAATGTTGCTTAAAAGCCTCGCCGAATCTTCAGGATAAATTAACTTGAAAATGGGTGTAAAGTCGTCGATTACATCCTCCGGCAATAATCCGTAAATATTTTTAATTCCATCAGAGGCTATCGGAACGCAAAAGCTTCCGTCAAGTCGTCTGGTAAATTGAAAGATCATGTCAGGCAAATTGGCAGAAAGCTTTCTGAACTGCATTTCCTTTTCATAAAGCTTTTTTTCTGCATTCTTCCGTTCGCTGATATCACGAATTATTGCGGTAAAGAAATGTCCGGAAGCAGTTTCCCATGATGAAAACGACAATTCAATGGGAAACTCAGTTCCGTTCTGATGTAATCCGACCATCTCAACGGTATGGCCTACCAATCCACTATATTCGTCACCGGGTATCCTGTCGATGAAATCAATGTGATGTTGCCGGAATTGCTGAGGGATGATTCCAACCATTGGTTTTCCATATACTTCTTCTTTGGTATACCCGAATGTTTTTTCTGCACCGTTATTCCATTCGATTATCGCCCCAGAGTTATTTATTGTCACAATGGCATCATTGGCCGATTGGGTCAGAATGCGGTAATGTTCTTCGCTCGATTCCAGCTTCTGCTCATATTGCAATCTGGCTTCAACCTCATTCCTTAAATCTTCAAGCAGGTTAAGGGAAGCAGTGTGGGTTAATTTCAGTTCGAGAACCTGCTCTTCGACCAATTGAGTCAACCGTTCTTCTTCTTTTTGTTTGATGATGCTGGCATCTTTTACCTTCACCATAGCACGAATCTGGGCGATCAGTTCAATGGGGTCGATGGGTTTTGCAAGCAGTGCTTCAGCTCCGCATTCCAGCGCCCTGATACGGCTCTCTTTATCGCTTTTGTTTGCCGTAATAAAAACCACCGGGATACTGCATAGTTTCTGGTCGGCTTTCAGCAATTTGCACAGCTCATAACCGTCCATGCCGGGCATGACAATATCCAGAAGAATCACATCGGGATCTTCGAGGGCAGCCAATTCAATTCCCTTTGCACCGTCTAATGCGGTAAAAACTGATGCTTCAGGAAACACTTCCCTGATCTGCGCCTTTATACTGATCAGGTTATCCGGAATATCATCGATAGCCAGGATTTTGATTTTTTTATTTCCCATAAAGCACTTTGTTTATTGTCTTAAAAAATTCCTTCTCGTCAATCGGCTTGGGAATCCAGGCATCCATTCCATGCGCCAAAATGGTTTCCCGGTCGGCAATCATCGCGCTGGCAGTAAGGGCAATTACCGGAATGTGCTGTAATGCGGCATCCTGACGGATGATTTTAAATGCTGCGATTCCATTCATTTTAGGAAGGCCGATATCCATTAAAATCAGATCAGGCTTGTGTTGCCTGGCCATTTCAACAGCACCGATGCCATCGGTAGCTTCAATAACCTGGTAATTTCCGGCCAGAATCGCTTGAACAGTGATCATGTTGTCGGCATTATCCTCAACAACCAGTATTACAGGCTTGCCACTGATGCGATGCTGTTCATCCGCAAAAGCTTCAGCTGCAGCTAATTCCGGAAAGATCATCAGGTCAATTGAACTGATCAGTTCGTTGCTGTTTACCAGGCCTTTCTGAATTAATTGATGAATACGGTTCTGTTTCAAAAACAGTAGTTCTTCTTTGGTGATGTGTTTCGCGGTAAGAATCAGAACCGGAATGTGGGCGGTTCGCTCTTCTGAGCGAATAATCCGGAGCACTTCAAATCCATCGATTCCGGGCATTAACAGGTCGAGAATAACGCCGTCGGGAATGTTATCGGAGATAATCCGTAGTGCATCGCTGCCATTGGTTGCAAAAAGTAAGTTGTACCCGCTTTCCTTCAGGATATCTTTGATCTCCAGAATGGCCGGTTCGCTGTCGTCGATCAGTAAAATGGTTTTAGGAGTTGTTCCGGAAATAAGTTTTTGGTGCATGGGCCTGCTTTCAGGGTTGAACCTGGTGAGTATGACGCTTTCGGTGACCCTGTTTTCGGCAGCATAGTGTAAAGGCAGGCTAAGACTGAATTCGGAGCCTTTTCCCAGAGTACTTTTAACCGAAATCGTTCCGCCCAAAAGATTGGCATACTTTTTTGCAATGGCCAGACCCAGACCGGTTCCGCCATACTTGCTCGATGTGCTTCCATCGGCCTGACGGAATTCATTGAAAATGTAAGGCAGATTATTTTCGGAGATCCCAATGCCGGTGTCGCTTATTTTAATGTCAAAATTCGAATCACTTTTTACGGCCGAAATTTCAACCTTGCCTTCTTCGGTAAATTTCACGGCGTTTCCAATGAGGTTGAGCAGAATATGCCTGCATTTGTCGATATCACTCGTCACCAACAGGCCCGTACTGCTGGCAGGGAAAAGCAGTTCAATGTTTTTCTGTTGCGCCTGCGGTCGGATCATGCTGATCACATCAGCAATCAGGTCGTTGGCATCAAACTCCGACAACCCGATTTCTTCGTGTCCCGCTTCAATTCTCGAGATGTCGAGAATATCGTTGATCAGCGAGAGTAAATGCTTTCCATTACGCTCAATAACTTCCAGGTAGCCGTATTCTTCCTCCGGAATTTTTTTCAGCAGCCGGCGGTTGAGAACTCCCGAAAGGGCAATAACCGAATTAAGCGGGGTGCGAAGTTCGTGGCTCATGTTCGACAAAAAATTGGTTTTCAGCCGGCTCGCTTCGTTCAATTGATTTTTCTGAATTTCAAGCTCAATATTTTGTCCCATGAGTTCTATTGATTGTGCAGAAAGCTCATTTTTTTGGGTTTCCAATTCGCGGTTCTGGAGTTCGAGAATCTCCGAAAATTTCAGCATTTTATGGTTGGCAATAATCCCTTCGATACGGGAATTCAGGGTGTCGGAAATGCTCCCGATGAATTGAATGGCCTGATGATTATAGCTGCTGATACTGGCCAGCGAAATAATGGCGATGACCTTCTTTTGGGAGAGCACAGGAATGGTGATTATTTCGTGCGGGATAAAACTGCCGCTTACCGTTTGAAAAACAAAACGGGTATCTTCTGAAATATCTTTGATGTGCTGAACCTTTTGCGAAGCCAGCAATGCGCCGAATTCGCCCTCGAAATTCAATGCATCAAACGAAAATCGGGCCTTGTCGTCCAATCCGATGGATTCAACATGGTCAAAGGTTTTTTGATCCTCACTCAACAGGTAAATAGCTGCCATTTGTGAGTTGGTATGGATGGCCAATGCATGCAGTGTTTCCCGAAAGAATTCCTTTGCCTCGTGTTTACTGAGCATCAAACTGGACAGGCTGACCACCTTTTCGTTCAAATTCATTGAGGATTGAATGTTTTCGGCCAGCGAATTGAATGAAGCGGATAAAATGCCTATTTCATTGTTTGATGCATAGGAACTGCGCGAATTCCTCTCTCCATCTCGAAACCGTTGGGTGGCGACGGTTAATACATTCAATGGTTCGCGGATATTGCGGTACAAAACGGTGTAAATAACCAACGAAAGGATTACGAGCAGGGAAATCAGCAGAAGGAGTTGCATGTGGAGCTCCTGGCTGAGCTTGACCGAATTGCCATATAATTGGCCAGCCTTTTGTGTCGCAAAATCGCTGATTTTCTGCAATGCTGCCATTACGATCATCGCCTGAGCGAGGGCAACACCTCCGGGTATGTGCCGACTATGGGCTTCCTCCAGGTTTCCGGAAGTTACCATTTGAATGGTTTCCTGCAGGATAGAAAACCATTTGGCCAATTCGCGGTTCAGTTCATCAACATCTTGACGAGGTCCAAGGTAGTTATTCCTGATTATTTCCATATCGTTTTGAGCATTGGACTGATTTACGGCAAGTTCATTCCGAATACCTTGCCTGACCTTAAGATCCTCAGCCAGCAGAAAGTCCTTGATATTTATACGCATGAGCAAGATGCTGCCGGTGATTTCCTCCAGCGCACCACGGACCTTTACCGGATGATTAAACATGATTTCTGTTTGCTGTTGGAGTTGCTCCGATTGCCGGTATGCGAGCGTTCCCAACACAACGACAAACAAAAGCATGGTCCCAAAACCAAGCTTAAGCTGTATCCCGATTTTAAGATTTTTGAATTTCATTTTTTTTATCTTTTTGTGAGTCGTCGCTGACTCTGTTTTTATTTTCTATCCGTTGCCTAAAGGCGAACGGCAAAGGATAGCGCTGCGAATAAGCAGTTTAGCTGATTAGAACGATATCCCTGCCTCCGGCTGGCAGGCTTTGCCGTCACATTCATGTGACGGACAGGAATTTCCACTACCAAACTCCATTTTTATTCCACAATCCGGTATTTTTCATCCTTTTCCGAACCTTTCAACAGTTCATTGATTTCTTTTTTCAGCTCAATCATTTTTAGCTCACGGCCAACAGTCAGCCGCTGAAACTGCAACAGCTCATCCATTTTCTTTCGTAAATCGATTTCCGCCTGCTTTTGTTGTGTGATATCGGTATTAAAACCATTCCAGATGACGCTGCCATTGGGCATTCTTTCAGGCATTGATCGTGCATAGATCCAATGGACTGGCTGACCTGGCAGCAAAACCCGATACTCTGACTGAAAAGCAGTCATGTTCAGGAAGGATTCCTGGATTTCACTGTTTATTCTGGCGAGATCTTCAGGGTGGATCACTTTTGAAACCGACGCAAAATCATAGAGTACATCTTCAGGTGAGCAGCCAAAAATATCCCGGATAGCTTCAGTGGTAAAGGGTACCCGGAATGATCCATCAACCAGCCTCTCAAATTGGTAGAGCATCCCGGGAACCTGAGATGCAAATTTCATCAGCTTTTCGTAGCTTTTTATGACTTCGTCTTCCGCCTGTTTGCGAAGGGTAATATCGACAAAAGAGCAAACGATCTGCTGTATATTTCCATAAGCATTAAACTGTGGTATGGCATCTACCAATAACCATACACGACTGTTATTAACAGGATGATAAACGCCCATAATGACAGACCTGACCGGCAGACCTGTTGCTATAGCCTGAGGTACTGGATGGGTGTTCCCCGGAAATGGAGAACCATCTTCGTGAATAACATTCCAATCAGGGTCAAGCGAAGTCTTTCCTAATAGCTGATCTTCGTTTAATCCAAGCAATTCAAGTGCTTTAGGATTACTTAAAAATATTTCGGCCTTTGGCCCCTGGAGTAATACTCCAACCGGCATATCCCAGACCATATTTTTGAATTTGTGTTCGCTTTTTTTCAGCTCTTGTTCCTTTTTTTTGAGGTCGGTAATGTCGGTGAACTGAACAACCACCTTTGTCACTTTCCCATGCGGATCGAGGATAGGAGATATGCTTACATCAAGAAAAAGATTTATAGCCTGAGCCGATTGAATCCCTCTACCCGATGCAGTTTCGTATCGGGCAACAAAGCGGACAATGGAAGCTTTCTCAAAAACATCATGGATGAGTGGCTTAAATCCCTGTTGCTCAAAAACAGGATCGTATAAAATATTGTATTTGCCAGTCAATTCATCGCCATCTATGTTGAAAAGGTTCCGGCTTGCCTGGTTCATTTGGTTCAGGATTCCCTGTTCATCTAAAATCCAAAGTGCATTCGGGCTGTTTTCAATCACGCTATTCAGAAAAACATGGGAATGCAGCGTTTCTTCGGCCTGTTTCCGTTCGGTAAAGTCTGACATGATCACGCATACATCACCGGAAACTTCCGGAGGCAAAGGGCTGAGAGAAAGGTGGAAATAATGGACTTCATTTTCTGGGCCTAACCAGGTAATCTCTCCGCTGCTTCTTCCTACCAAACCGGAATTGAACAGCCTGGTGAAAGCAGGTTCTTCATTTTCACCAATCAACTGGCTGAACCTGGTTCCTATGATTTGTTCAGAAGTACGAGCTGCCATTTTTGCGAATTGACTGTTGCAATGAAGGATTGTCGTATCGGCCTTTAGAGTTGCTGCACCTTCGAGCATCTCCTCTACCATAATACGGTAAGGCGTTTCGGCCGAAGTGAGCGAAAATATCCGAGGTCCTTCGGCACCTGAAACGACAATTGCATCCACTTTTCCGTTACGGATGGCATGAAGTGTTTCTTCTGCTTCGGTTAAACGCAAGTGTAATTCCTCGTTTTCTGACCGGAGTTGTTTTGCTGCTTCAGATACTGATTGATATGCCATTGTACTTTCTTTTACCGGGTATGGAAATCCATTATTTTTGATTTGCCCTTCGAAGATCGAGTCCCACAAGCACACGATCGGTATCCGACATATCGCCGATTATCCGGCGCAAGGGAAGCGGCAGTTGCTTAATGAGCGTCGGAGCGGCAAGAATCTGTTCTCCGGCAGCCAAATACGGTTTTTCGTAAAGGTCTATTACTTCAAGCTCATAGTACCCCTTTAAATGTTCTTCGCAAATTGTTTTTATGTTTGCTACTGCACGGTTCGATTGTGGCGTTGAACCGGCAATGTACAATCGCAGAAGGTATTGATGTTCGGTGCCCAAAGCCGCTAATTCGAAAGCCTGGTTGGTCAAATCTTTATTGCTGTCTTTTTGTTTCATTTGAATTGCTTATTTATTCGCTTGAGATACTCTTTTGAAATAAATCGAGACCTACCAATACACGTTCAGTATCAGAAAGATC
>JBAXUL010000091.1:0-16003 GCA_037129695.1 Prolixibacteraceae bacterium | reverse complement strand
CGGATCGAATTTAACACCAGCCAATATCAAATACAATACCCTTGGGATTGGTTATATCTATTACATCACCGAAAATGCCAAACTGATCGTCTATTATGCCAGGGTGATGAATGAGGCCACTCAACTCAACGGATATACTTCAGATGTGAGTGATGATGTGATGACGTTCAGGTTGCAATTCAGATTCTAAGGTGGAAGAACAATAAAATGCAGCAGGTGGTATTTCTTTCAATAAAATAAATCAAGTTTTACTTCCCATTGTTCATGGATTTTTATAAGCTCCCCAACCCAATATTGGCAGGCAATTTTTTTTTGACGGACAAATAGAATTAGCAAGGAATAGAATCTTCTCTGATGGTGATTGATAATCCTACTCCGTTCAAGCAGCTGATTGTCATTTTTCGGAAACCACACAACGAAACCCGGTATGTTCAAGGCTGGTGTCAAAACTGGTTTTCATCCTGGCCGCTACCCGGAACCCGGAACAATACTGGTCGTTGCAAAGGAAAGATCCTCCCCGCACCACCCGTTTCGGGGTATAAGGTTCATCCGGATCAAAAGATTGATCCGGCCCCTGAGGATTGTAGGCGATACCTTGCATCGCGCAAACGGCATAATAATCAGGGCGGTACCAGTCGCTGCACCATTCCCATACATTCCCGGCCATGTCGTAAAGACCGTATCCGTTAGGAGGATAGGACATGACTGGTGCAGTTCTGTAATAATGATCATTTTCTGTATTCTGATCCGGGAAATGACCCTGCCAGCTGTTTGCCTTTAATGCACCCTTGTTAATTGGTTCATTTCCCCAGGGATATATTCCTGATAAGATCGCACCTCGGGCAGCATACTCCCATTCTGCCTCTGTCGGAAGACGTTTCCCTGCCCATGAAGCAAAAGCTACTGCATCTTCCCATGAAACCTGCACAACTGGGTGATTATCCTTTTCATCAATGGAACTTCCGGGTCCTGAAGGATGGCGCCAGTCGGCACCCGGCTTCCATTTCCACCAGACGGAAGGATTGGCCAATGAAACAGGGTGACTGGGAGGTGAAAAAACCAGGGATGCCGCAACCAGAACACTATCGGCAGGCCGCGGTGTTCCCGGCGGCACCTGCGTTTTAATTTCCTCCCAGTTGGGCTTGCGCTCAGCAGTGGTTACATAACCTGTTGCCCGGACAAAGGCGACAAACTGTGCATTGGTAACCTCATGTTTGTCGATATAAAATGGAGAAATCCGGACCTTATGCCCGGGAAACTCGTCTGGTCTGCCCCACAAAGAATCTCCACCCATGACAAACTGACCACCCTTAATCAAAACCATATCCAGCAAGGAGATTGGTTGTGCCGATCCAGTCAAAGGAGATGCCGTATCCTTTTTTATTCCGCCAAACCTTGCGGGAAGCGCAGAAATACAACAACTTAGACTATCCTTCGCAGCCACAGATATCGCTGAAGGCGCAGGATTTTCATTTTTCTTCTGCGTTTTCAGTTGACAGGAAAAAAGGGACCAAGTCATCATTAACACCAATATCAATCTTCCGGGAAAAGTCAGTTGATTCTGCATAATCTTGCGTAAAAGATATGTTTTCTGATTAATACGCAGGTGGGGCAATTAAAGTTTATACTGTGTTCGATAAAATTCGGAATGGCCATGGGGAAAGCTTAAGCCGAAAAACACAATAGAGGCTGAAATCTTTCGTTTTCAGCCTCTATTGTGTTTTGGGATAGTTGATGAAATCCAACTCAAACGGTAGGAATGGATGCAAATCTTCTACAATGCCTTTACCTGCTTTTCACAGGCCGCTTTTAGCTCCTTGGCCTTCTCATCCGCTGGATTGAGGGCGATTGCCTTGTCCATAAGTGGAATTGCATCTGCAAATTCCTTTTTGGCTTTGGCCATTTCAGCCTTGTAGCCAGGATCGTTGGCATCCTTGAATTTTTTGGCATTGATCTTGTCGATGGCACCTTTCAGCAGACTATTGCCTGCATTGTAATGACTGACACCTTCAAGCAGAAAGTTTTTTGCAAGTTCGCCTTTGAAATTGGTGTTTTCAGGATATTTTGCCACTCCTTCATTGATGGTTTTTAAATAAGCTTCATTGTTCTTCTGAAATTTATAAATAAGTGCGATTTTAAAAGATGCATCGGCAGACTTGTAATTGTGGGTTGCAGCAAGGTTGTAATATTTAATGGCTTTGTCATAATCCTTCATCTGAATTGCACAATATCCGCAATTGTAAAACATCACTGAATCCTGAGGAGCAGTTCCCCAAACAGCCATCGCCTTTTCGTAATTAACCAGTGCGTTTGCATAATCCTTGGCATTTAATGCATCATTACCAGCATTTTGCAATTTAATAGACTCCTGGGCAAAAAGTGACCCAATGCTAAGACAGAACAATAAAATAAAAGCAATCCTCTTCATACATTTCAATTTTAAGTAGTTGGAATAAATATAATTACGTTGTTATATTGGTTTGATAAGTTGAGTCAAATATAATCACATGAAGAAATCTGTATATTCCATCAAAACTAAAAAAAAAATGATAAGTTCAAAATACATTTCAAAAAATCTTTCTGCAAAAATCCTGAGCAGAAACGCATTCCGCCTCGTCAAAGGTTCATCCTGACCGAATCGATGGGAAAATAAAAAAAAAGGAAGTCAGATTTTGGCCTGCTTCCTTTGCTATATGGTATGTTTTTTTAGTTTTTCAAACATCGTACGGAAAATCCGCTCTCCTTTTGTCCGTAATATTTGAAGGCTGTTCCATCTTTACTGAACAGTACGGTATACCATGAATTGACACCATCGCTGGTAGTACTCCACCAGTAAGTACTGATTCCCTGCGAACTGAATAATCCCTTCGCGTTTCTATAGCCAAGAGGAAGCGCTGAAAATCCGCTCTCATCCGTTCCGACACCATTCTTACTCCAACCTGATGTCGCTTTTAACGCTCTGCCTGCAATATTTTCGCTACCGAGATAGTCTGTCAGCAATCTCCATTCTTTGTCGGATGGTGCATGCCAACCGGTAGGACAAAGCTTACCAGTATTCACGGTGTTCCAGTTATAATAGGCCCCATAGGTAGCCTTGTTGGTTGAATCATTCAAAAACCAGCAGAAAGCATCGGTTTTAAGTTCTTTCCAGGCAACTTCATCAGTTACATTGGGAATAGGTTTACCATCATTGTATTTGGTGGTTTTGAGATTTTCTGCCATCCAAGTCTGGGTACCAATGGTTACTGTAGGATAAACATTCCCATCCACATCGCTCACTTTTCCTTTTGTTGCAGGCCCTGAACTATTTCCGCAACTATTAATCAAAAGAGAAACTGAAAGGGCAAAAAAGAACATCTTTAAAGTCTTCATGGCATGAGCGTATATGAGTTAATTATTTTGCAAAGCTACCAACATTTTTGGGAAGGAAAAAAATCAAAAGAGCAGATTAATGGTCCAATCTTGGCCGTAAACCCGGAATTATATGACCCTGGCCACTTCGCCATGAATATGATAATCCAATCCGCTTTTTTGTACTGCATCCGTCACTTTTACCTGAACAAACCGGTCAATGGCGTGAAGCATACCCCATGTGAATGAACCTGCCCATATGATTGCTGCCAGAAGTGCTAACAGTTCCTTGAAAAGTAACAACGGTCCTCCACCATAGAACAATCCGTCAGGCGTTCCGGGATTGATCATGGTGGTTGCAAACAATCCAAGCAGGATCGTTCCAAAAACACCACCTATCCCATGCACTCCCCATACATCAAGCGCATCATCCCATTTCATGCTGTTCTTAAATTCTACTGCCATATAACATACAACCCCAGCCATAATCCCAATGATAGCAGCAGATCCAACAGTCACGTAGCCGGCAGCAGGCGTGATCGTGGCAAGTCCGGCAACTGCCCCGGTCATCAGTCCGATAAAGGTAGGTTTCTTTTTACCACTGTTCCATTCAATCAAAAGCCAGGTAACTGCGGCAAAAGAAGCCGACACGTCGGTATTGACAAAGGCAGCTATCGTAATATCGTTCATGTCGAGTTCACTGCCTGCATTGAAGCCATACCATCCAAACCAGAGTAAAGTAGTTCCAATGGCAACAAGCGGAATATTATTGGGTTGGTGCTCGCTTCCTTTTCTTTTCCCAACATAAATTGTTGCCACAAGTGCAGCAAAACCAGCCGTAGCGTGAACGACAATTCCTCCCGCGAAATCAAGAACTCCCCATTGCTGAAGAATTCCTCCGCCCCAAATCATATGAACAAACGGATAATAGACGAATATCTGCCAGAAAATCAGGAAGAATACATAGGCTTTAAAGGTGACCCTGTTGATAAAAGCTCCGGTGATCAGCGAAGGGGTAATAATTGCAAACATCATCTGGTAGGCAAAGAAGACGTATTCGGGGAACGCTTTACCCGGCATGATGGTCTTTGGTGTAATTCCATGCAAAAATGCCTTGTCAAAATTTCCGATGATGCCCAGAAAATCAGTTCCTCCGGCCAAGGTGCCGCTAAAACAGAGCGAATATCCAAAACTAAACCACAAGACTGTGGTTAATCCCAATGATACAAAGCTCTGCATCATGATATTCAAAATATTCTTTTTATCGCCAAGTCCACCGTAAAAAAATGCAAGTCCGGGCGTCATCAGCATGACAAGACTTGTTGCCAAAACCATGAAAGTTGTTACCCCTTTGTCAATCATATAAGTTCAATTCAATATATTATCAAAATCGGATGCAAACATATAAAATTTAGCTCATCTCATTTAATTATTTAGCCTGGCTGTGATATTTTCATGCTATTTTGTTGTCTCACCCCTATTCCCCGAGGGGTATCAAACATAATTCATATCTATTTTAAATAAACGAGGAATTTCCGGTCTATCATTTTCATGAATTTCCTGAATTGACAGGATCACTTTCTAGGATTGAATCTTTTGGATCAACGTAAATCCATCAAAAAAATGCCTGCGAATAGTGGGTTCCGACCTATTATGGAAACGTTCCATTGAATCAGACCCTGTATTTTTTGAAACAGCAAGCCAGCTCAAATTTTCTCCACTCAAAAGGTAAAATTGATGCAGTATGAATCCTCATTCCATGCTATCGCTATCTCTGGCAATTAGGTTGTAATTGGTCATTCCCAATGTTCACCTTCAACCAAATAACTCCCCTGAGAAAAACAAAACCTCATCCTTAGAAACAGGAGAGGTTAAATAAAGTTCGCTTGACAGATCCGATTACTGCAGCATCACAAGAAATTTGTATCCAGATATTCCTGGAATTTATCCTTGTACTGGTCACTAACGGGAATAAAGGTCTTGCCAAAAATAATCCGGCTTCGCTCAATGGTCTCAATCATATCGAGATTGACGATAAAGGAGCGGTGCACACGCATGAATTTTTCCTCAGGAAGCTTTTGCTCCAGTGATTTGATGGAATTCAGCGATAGAATTGGTTTCTCTTCCCCTTTCGTATAAACCTTGATGTAGTCTTTTAATCCTTCAATGTAAAGGATATCGTTAAAATTAATGCGCCGGATCTTGTATTCAGATTTCAGAAATAAAAACTGGTTGTTGGCTTCAATCACGGGCTGTGAGTTGGCTTCCAGTTCTGCCAGTTTGTGTGCTTTTCCTGCTGCCTTCAGGAATTCTTCGTAACTGAAAGGTTTCAGCAGATAATCAACGGCGTTCAGTTTAAAACCTTCCAAAGCATACTTTTCGTAAGCAGTCGTAAAGATGATCTTGTGCTCATCCTGCAAAGTGCGCGTAAACTCTATCCCGGTTAAATCAGGCATCTGAATGTCAACAAAAATCAGATCGGCATCGCCCTCCGCAAGAAATTCAATCGCATCCAGCGGATTGTCAAAAGCGCCAACGAGTTCAAGATAAGGTGTCTTGTTGACATAATCGCTCACCAGCTTGAGTGCAAGTGGCTCATCATCAATGGCTATCGTTTTAAGCTTCATCTAAGGGTTGTTTTTTACCATCCTGATACAAAGCCGAACCTTGAAAACATCTTCTCCTTTTTCAATTTTCAGTTCATGACTATCGGGAAACATGAGTCCAAGACGTTTCTTTACGTTTTCGAGGCCAATACCTGAATGTTGCTGCATGTCGCCTGTCTGAGTGCTTTTGCTGACACTGTTCTCAGTAAAGAAGCAAATTTGGTCCTTGTCAATTTCCATCCGGACATTGATGAAAGAAGCCTCCCTGTGGCTGACACTGTGCTTGAATGAATTTTCGATGAATGGAATAAAGAGCAGCGGAGGGAAGGAAAAATCGGGAAAATTCTCGGGAAAATCAATTTGCAGAAATACTTTGGAACTTAGTCTCAACTTCATCAGATCAATGTAGTTATTCATGAAATTGATCTCATGGCTCATCAATGTCTCGCCTTGTTCTGATTCATAAAGCAGGTACCGCATCATCTTCGACAATTTAAGTACCGAATCCTGTGCAGTCGGTCCGTCAATACCGATCAGTGAGTATATATTATTCAAGGTATTGAAAAAGAAGTGGGGACTGACCTGATTTTTCAGAAACGCCAGTTCGGAATGCAGTTTCTCCTTTTCCATCTCTTTTTGCTTCTTCTCGTTTTGCTTCAGTTTGTCGATGAGCCCAAGGCCAATGGCAAATCCCGAGATTAATAGCGATGCAAGCACATGGTTGTAATAACCGAAAGCTTTCATCGGAGCTTTAAAATCCACCCCATTTGCCGCCAATTTTTGAACAAATTCCTGAAACCTGGCATCTCCGGCAGGATCAAAAAACAGGTGATCATTAATGAAAGAGGTCATAAAATAGGAGGCATTGATCACAACTATCAGAATAATCAAATAGATCCAGTATTTTTCCCTCAGGAAGAACCTGGGAACCAGCCAGATATACCCCATGTAAAAAACGAAGGCCGCAGAGAAAGTGTGCGCATAGAATTGGTTCAGTCTGTGTTGATTTCCTCCAAAAGCATTGTTCAGATAAAAAGGGATTAGGATGACCAGAATCCAGGCAATGGCATGGAGGGTAAACTTGAGCTTTTTATCTGAAACGGATCGAATTTTAAACATGGATGTGATTTTTACCAAAGATAACAATTGACACTTAAAGTTAAAGATACAAAGCAGTTAAAAAACAAGGACCGTTTGCACCTCAGAAAAACGCTATGTTTTGAACCTAGCCGAAACAGCTCTTTTTTATTCGTACCTTAATGCATCAATCGGATTAAGATTGGATGCCTTCTTGGCCGGATACCATCCGAAGAAAATACCGATGGCAGCACATACCAGAAAAGATACAACAACCGATTGGGTCATGATCACGACAGGCCAGCCCATCAGCGATCCAACGACTGAACTGATTGCATACCCAAGACCGATTCCGATTACACCACCAACTACGCTCAGCATGGTTGATTCAATCAGAAATTGCATCAGTATATCTACACCTTTCCCTCCAATCGACATGCGCAAACCGATCTCCCGCGTTCTCTCGGTAACCGAAACATACATGATATTCATGATCCCAATACCTCCGACCAACAGGGATATTCCGGCAATTGCGCCTAAAAGAGTTGTCAGGATATCGCTGATTGAGGTAAATGTTTTCACCAGTTCTGACTGGGACATGACCCTGAAATCATCATCTGCAGGTTTCGAAATTTTGTGCTGCTTGCGCATGACAGTCTGCAATTCGCTGATCGCATCCTGTGTTTTTGCTTCGCTGACAGCAGACGTAAATATCCCCTGAATGTAATCGATCGCCAGGAAACGGCGTTGAACAGTCGTGTATGGTGCGATCAGCAAATCATCCTGATCCTGACCAAATGAATTTTCACCCTTTTCGCTAAGAATACCAATTACTTTGATCGGTATATTCTTAAACCGGATGGTCTGACCAATCGGATCAGTACCCTTGGGAAAAATATTTTTGACAATCGTTTTACCCACCAGGCAGACTTTTGCCAGACCGGCAATTTCCTGATCCGTAAATATCCTTCCACTTTCAACTTCTATTTTCTTAATGTCAAAATATTGGATGTTGGAACCATAAATAGAGGTCGGCCAGTTCGAGTTGCCAAAAACTGCCTGACCGCTGGTTCTTACCTCGGGTGAAACGGCGGTAATATCCTGACATTGCAGGCGAATAGCCTCCACATCTGACATTCGGAGCGACTGGCTGCCGGAGTTCCCCATCATCACCCCGCCACGTTGCTGAGAACCCGGCATGATAAATACCAGGTTGGAACCCATGCTTGACATCTGATCCTGAATGCTTTTCTTCGATCCCTGCCCAATGGCCAACATGGCAATAACGGATGCCACACCGATGATGATGCCCAGCATGGTGAGAAATGCCCTGAATTTATTCCGCAACAGCGCATTCTTTGCAATTTTTATAAGATTGGTGTAATTCATATCCTTTGTTTTTAAACTTCAGTTTCAACGAGCGGTAGTGCTTTTAGCATATCAGATGCCAGGACAGTATCGGTAACCATTTGCTCCTTTGTCACCCATCCGTCGCGAAAAATGATATTCCGGGAAGTCAGTCGGGCGATGTCGGGTTCGTGCGTAACGAAAACTATGGTTTTACCCTGGTCTGCATTCAGGCGCTGAAAGAGTTCCATGATTTCGTAGGATGTTCGGGTATCCAGATTTCCGGTAGCCTCATCGGCAAGAATCACTACAGGGTCGTTGACCAGAGAGCGGGCGATAGCGACCCGTTGCTGCTGTCCGCCGGAAAGCTGATTGGGCATGTGGTGCATCCGGTCGGCAAGTCCTACTGATTCGAGCGCTGCAATGGCCCTTTCCCTGCGTTCTTTCGATTTGACCCGGTCGTTGTAAAAGAGCGGCAGTTCTACGTTTTCGAGTGCAGAGGTTCTCGAAAGCAGGTTGTACGACTGAAAAACAAATCCCAGTTTTTCGTTCCTCAATCCTGCAAGTTCATTGCGGTTCAATTGCGAGACGCTTACCCCATCGAGCCGATATTCGCCCGAAGAAGGTTGATCCAGACAACCCAGGATATTCAACATGGTGGACTTTCCGGAACCGCTGGCACCCATGATGGCCACAAACTCTCCCTGCTCTATCCGGAGGTTAATCCCTTTGAGTGCGCGGACGGTTACATCGCCAACGTAAAAATCCTTTTTCAGGTTAATGACTTCTATGATTGTGCTTTTCATTCGAATATAATTTATTTAAAAGGTCAAATGGAATCGAAGAATAGGGCAGCCTATAGTTTCAGGATGAATACATTCCGATGTCAGGCTACCAAATCATGACGATTCGATTTCAGAATTTTTACTTCTTGGTTGCGCCGGGGCGCTGAGGCATAAAGGGACTCTTTGCTACTTTTTTGGTTTCGGCAGAGGCTTTTTCGGCTGTCATGGCGAGGATTATTTCATCACCTTGATTCAGTCCGGAAATCAACTCATAGCTGATCCCGTCATTGGATCCAATCTTAACTTCCCGCTGTTCAATATCCTGACCATTCTTGACCCAGACAAAATTGCTTTTGGTATCCTTTGCATCAACCGTCAGCACGGATTTGGCCATTTTTTGTGAGATTTCCCCCGGTAAGGATTTGAGATAAGTATTGTAAACTGTCAGTTCAGGACTAAAACGAAGCGCCTTCCCGGGAACCACGGGAATATCAGATTTCTCATTCACAAAGATGGTGGTACTGGCCGTCATTCCCGGCATTAGTTTGGTATCCGGATTCGGGGCCTGAATAATCACCGTATAGGTAACCACATTGGAGGTGACCACCGGTTGCTTTCTGATTTCGGAGACAGACCCGGCAAACTTACGTTCAGGAAATGCATCCACAGTAAACTGAACGCGCTGATTCATTGCAATCTGACCTATATCCGCTTCGTCAATTTTGGCTTCTACCTGCATTTGGGTCAAATCGTTGGCGATGGTAAATAAAGTCGGAGTATTGAAACTAGCAGCCACCGTCTGGCCTTCGTCGACAGCCCTGTTTAGGATGATGCCGTCGATGGGGGAATTGATCCTGGCATAGGACAAATTAATTCTGTTCTTGTCATATACCGATTTGGCATTCTTCAAGGAGGCCTGGGCATTCAGATAGTTGTATTCGGCCAGGTCAAAATCGGACTGCGCAATCAGTTTCTTCGCGATCAGTGCTTTGTAACGTTCATAAGTTGCTTTCTGGTATTTGACCTGAGCATCTGCCATATCCACAGATGCTTTGGACTGATCCAACTGGGCCAGCAAAGGCGTTTCATCCAGTTGCGCCAACAATTGTCCTTTTTTAACCTGGGTATTGAAATCGACGTAAAGTTTTTCGATGACCCCCGAAACCTGAGTACCCACCAAAACAGTTTTAATGGCTTCCAGCGTTCCTGTAGCCGTTACGGTGTTACTAATATTTCCTTTACCCACTTTCGCAGTTTCGAAAGTATAGGTTTGCTCTGCACTCCGAAACATCGTAAAGGCAAAAAAGCCTGTCGCGAGTAGGAGCAACGCTGATCCTGTGTACAAATATTTCCTCTTCATGATATTGAAATTTATATTCCCTTTAATTTGTAATTTGTAATTCCTAAAGAACAAGCGGTATCCCTTTGTAAAAATCCAGCACTTTGTAACTGAATATCAGGCTAAACCTGGCTTGCAGCATTTTGCTTTCAGAAGTGATCAAATTGGTTTTCTGAACCAGAAAATCCACAGAATTGAGTAATCCCTGTTTGAATTTTTCATCTGTCACATCGTATGACTCTTTGCTCGATTGCATCAATTCGAGTCCGGCGGCATATTCCGATTTGGCTTTTTCGACATCGACGCAAGCCTGTTCTATCTCTTTTCGCAAACTGTTTTTGGTGTTGATCTCATCCAGTTCGGCATTGGAAACCGCGATGCTTGCAAGGCTTACATTGGTTCTTACCTGTTTCTTCTGAAAAATCGGAATGGAAAGCGAAAGTCCCAGCGATGGATTTACCTTATCCTGCAACTGAGTGGTGTAATTCGAGTTGGTTGTCAGGCTCGAGTAGCCGCTCGACAATCCTGCACCCAGCGAAAGTGTTGGGAGATAATCGGCTTTTGCAATATCAACATTCAGGGCAGCGCTCTGCGTATTTAAAGCCGCATTCTTAATCTGAGGTTTAATTCCCAGCGCGAGGTTGTAGATTTCCTTTGCATCAGGCTGAACTGATGAGACCAGAATACTGTCGAAATTGGGTGAGCTGATCTCAAAACCAGGATCGACAGGTAGTTCCATCAGTTGCATCAGGGTCACCTTGTTAATGGCCAATTGACTGGTAACCGTTGCAAGGGTAGATTTTTCACTGGCCAGTTCAGATTTGATCTGCAGGTAATCGGCCATTGAGATCACACCTAAATCCATCCTCTCTTTGGCCAATGCCAGTTGTTGGGAAGTAGATTCGATCTGCTTTTTGGCATTGCTGACGCTTTCATAGGAGAAAAGAAGCTGCAGATAAGCATTCAGGATATTGATGCCCACCGATTCCTTGACAGTTTGGGAATAAAATTGTCCGCTCTGCAGATTAATGGATGCCTGCCGGATCTTGTTGGAGAGCTTCTCCCCATTGAAAAGTACAACATTCGAATTGAGTGAATAGCTGGTACTGTTAGATCCGCTGCTATTGCCAAGTTGACCAGTGTTGGAATCAAATCCCTTGTACCAGTTAAAATTCTGGCTGACGGATGCATTCAGCGAGGGGAGCCTGTTGGCCTGAGCCTGCTCCGAATAAAGCATGTTTTGATTGGTGGTAAGGTCTGCCTTCTTGATCTGGATGTTCTTCCCCAAAGCAAAACTGATGCAATCTTCCAGCTTCCAGACTTTGCTTTGCGCCTGGACTGCAAATCCCGAGAAAAGGATCAGGATGCCGGTAATCAGTAAACTTCTTTGAATTGTCTTCATGACTTATATTTTCAATTTTCAAGCAAAAAAATACCGGATCCATGTCCACTCAAAATAAAATAGACGTTTGGGTGGTTTTTACCGACGATTAGACCTTTTTTATGCCTGATTTTTCCTGCTTTCAATTCTTCTTTCCAACTTGTATATTTGAATGATTTTTCCTGCCGGATGATTTTGATTGAAATTTGGATCAGCCGCAGTCCTGCTACTACACTAAAAACTGTCAACCATGAAAATTGGATTCAGATTATCTGTTACGGTAATTTTCGCCTTGTTGTGGCTCTCTTCAGAGGTGCAATCAACCCCTAAAAAATTGGATGCAAAAATTCTCGACACCGAATTCATCTATGAAAAAGCACCGTTTCCCTCCTGTCACGCCTCGACCCTTGTGGAAACCAAAGAGGGTTTGCTGGCTGCCTGGTTTGGCGGCACTGATGAGGGGAATCAAGATGTCTGTATCTATACTTCCAGCCTCGCTAGCGGAAAATGGTCCGCTCCAGTGAAGGCTGCCGACGGCATGGTAAAAGGAAATCTCAGGTATCCCTGCTGGAATCCGGTTCTTTTCAAAAGAGACAATGGGGATATCATTTTGTATTACAAAGTTGGACCAAGTCCAAGAGAATGGTGGGGCCTATACAAAATTTCAAAAGACCGGGGAGAAAGTTGGTCTGTTGCCAAGGAGATTCCAGGTAAGCTATTGGGGCCCATCAAAAATAAACCGCAAAGATTGCCGGATGGGACGATCCTCTATCCCACAAGCGTCGAGACCAGGGAAAGCTGGCAGGTTTACCTGGAGACCTCCGACCAGGAGTTGAACCATTGGGAAAAAACACCCATCGACAACAACGGACTGAATGCCATCCAGCCAACGATTCTTTTCTGCAAAAATGGGAGCATGCAGCTACTGTGCAGGAGTAAAGAGAAAAAGGTCGTGGAGAGCTGGTCGGAAGACCAGGGGAAAACCTGGAGCCCGCTTCAGCAGACCCAAATCCCCAACAACAATTCAGGTTTGGACGCGGTAACCCTGGAAAATGGGACACAACTGCTGATCTGCAACCCAATAGAGAAAGGGAGAAACAAAATTGCGGTACTGTCCTCAACGGATGGGAAGGAATGGACCAATCTGATCGTACTGGAAGACCAGCCGGAAGGTGAGTTCAGCTATCCTGCCATCATCCGCGGAGAGGACGGCACTGTACACATCACATATACCTACAATAGGTTGAAAATCAAATATGTGCATCTGAAAATCAAGAAATAAGCAGAAATTACATACAGCATTACTTTGTGTCCCTTCGCGCTTTCCCTTGCGTCCTTTGTGGTTAAGTTTCTGTATTTAGCCACAAAGGACGCAAAGGGTTTCTCAAAGGACACACAGTAATATCCAATCATACCCAGAAATGAATATGAAAATAGTCGTCTTTCTTGCCATGATAAGTTTGTCTGCATTTCAGCTCTCTGCACAATCCGCGGGCAGGGAAAATTTTGATGCAGGCTGGAAGTTTCATTTGGGTGATGTGTCACAGGCAGAACAGGCCGCATTTCCGGATCAGAACTGGAGAACCCTTGACCTGCCCCACGACTGGAGCATCGAAGGCAGTTTCAGACCGGATCATCCTTCAGGACATCAGGGAGGACTGCTTCCCGGTGGAATCGGCTGGTACAGGAAGAAATTCGAACTGTCCCATGAAGCAGGCAAAAAATATTTCATCGTCTTCGACGGAGTATACAAAAACAGCACGGTTTACCTCAATGGCCACAGTCTCGGAACCCGCCCGTACGGGTATGCTTCTTTCCAATACGACATGACACCTTTCCTTCAAAATGGGGAAAATCTGCTTGCCGTCAGGGTGGACAATTCAAAACAGCCGGATTCGCGATGGTACACCGGTGCCGGGATTTACAGGCATGTCTGGCTGGTTACCAATGCCCCGGTGTTTGTCAGTCAGTGGGGCACCTGCGTGACAACACCTAAGGTTTCTTTGCAGGAAGCTACCGTAAAAATCGTCATCAGCATAACCAATGATGCCAAAGAGAAGACCATCCTAAGCGTAGTATCTTCCATCCTGGATCCTTCGGGGAAGGAGGTCGCTGCAATGACCCAACCCATAAAAGCAGAGGTGGGTACCAAAACAGCATTGAATTCTGTGATCAAAGTAAAATTTCCCAAACTCTGGGATCTTCAAAATCCCAGTCTGTATCAACTTGTAACCAAAATCTATTGCGGCAAGGAGCTGAAGGATACCTACTCAACCCGATTCGGCATACGTACCATCGCCTTTCGGGCCGACAGCGGTTTTTTTCTAAACGGGAAAAACGTGAAGATCTTAGGTGTCTGTAACCACCACGACCTGGGTCCATTGGGAGCTGCCCTCAACGACAGAGCCCTCGAAAGACAACTCGAATTGCTGAAAACAATGGGATGCAACGGGATCAGATGCAGCCACAACCTGATGGCTCCCGAATTGCTGGAATTATGCGACAAAATGGGATTTCTTGTCATGGATGAGACCTTCGACTGCTGGTACATTGGGAAGGATGCCGCCCCATTTGGATTCCAAAACTATTTCAAGGAATGGCATGAGCGCGAAATAACCGACATGGTGCTTCGTGACAGAAATCATCCCTCCGTTATTTTCTGGAGCATCGGCAATGAGATCAAGGAGCAGTGGTTCCCCGGAAGCACCAATGGGGAAGAGCTCGCAATCGAGTTGGCAGGAATCATCAAAAAATATGACACGACCCGTTTTACCACTTCCGCCTTCAATTTTATCAGAGATGCCGAAACGAAAGGGATGACGGCTGCAGTAGATGTAGTAGGTTTCAATTATTCCATCGATGCCTACGATGAAATCAGGCAGAAACACCCAAATTGGTTTTACCTGGCAAGTGAAACGACTTCCCAGTTCGATTCGCGCGGAGTATATCATTTACCTATCGATTCACTGGCAAAGACGAGTGCCGACGGACAGACCTCCGCCTTTGACGACGCGAGCGGCGGCACCACCCACGAGGAGGCCTGGAAGGCGGTGAAGGAACGTCCGTGGATGGCTGGAATGTACATCTGGACCGGCTTCGATTACATGGGAGAACCTGCCCCTTATGAGAAAACTGCTGTCAGCTCCTATTTCGGAATTTTTGACCTCTGCGGTTTCCCGAAAGACAGCTACTATTTTTACAAGAGCCAGTGGACCAAAGAGCCGATGGTGCACCTGCTTCCCCACTGGAACTGGAAAGCCGGACAGCCGGTGGATGTAGTTGCCTATACCAACTGCGACGAGGTGAGACTTTCCCTGAATGGGCACCTTCTTGAGACTAAAAATTTCAAAAACAGCACCAAACTCTCGCTTCGCTGGAAGGTACCCTTTGCAGCAGGTGTATTGAAAGCGGAAGGATACCTCAACGGAAAATTAGTGGCTACCAATCAGGTGCAGACTGCCGGGGAGGCTGCAAAAATTGAGTTGTCTGCCGACAGGAGATCCCTGAAGGCGGATGGCAAGGATCTGTCTTTCATCACCGTCCGGATTACTGACGACAAGGGCACCCTCATCCCGGATGCAGACAACCTGATTCATTTTGAAATCGAAGGTGAGGGGAAAATTGCCGGGGTTGCCAACGGAAATGCGATGAGTCAGGAACCTGCCAAAGGATCTGAAAGAAGGGCCTTCAGCGGAATGTGCCAGGTGGTGGTTCAAACAACCGGCAACAAAGGAAACCTCATCCTGAAAGCCTCATCACCTGGATTGACAGATGAGAAAATTATTTTAAGCAGCAAATAGCCATGCTTTGGCGCATAAATTGAGTTGGATTCATCGATCGAATTTTTCAGGCTCATGTCACTTAGGAATAATGCCGTCAGTGATTATCTATGTTCAAATAATAGAAAAAATCTACTAAGTAATGCACAAATAGTAATGTCGTATTTTTTTCTTTGCGGGCTTTGCGAGCTTTGCGCGACACAACTGGCAGAATCCTCAAAACATGGGAATCAGCATCTACGACATTTAAATGTTCTTTTAACTTATGAAACCCTCATGTACGATCGTTCACAAAATACCATGTAAATTATCCTGAGGGTTCCATACGTACGTTCTAA
>JBAXUL010000090.1:0-16052 GCA_037129695.1 Prolixibacteraceae bacterium | reverse complement strand
CCACTGGTGATGATTTGCAATCATGGCTGGCAGGAAGATTTTTTTCTTTGGTGCGGAGTTGCAATTCCAAATTCATGCAGAAAGGATTTCAGGATGAATATAACAACTTCGTCAGATTTTCGTATATTTACCTTAATACAGACCATACCAATCTTTTACCTAACAAAATTTAACGTATGAAACAGACGATACTTGGAGCAGGTGGGGCCATAGGCATCCCTCTTGCGAGAGAATTGAAGAAATATACCGATGAGATCCGACTGGTAAGCCGTCTTCCCAAAAAGGTGAATGGCACAGATGAGTTGTATCCGCTCGATGTGAGTGATCTGAGTCAATTGTCCGAAGCGATCAAAGGCAGCGAAATAGTATATGTAACCATTGGGTTTGAGTACAATCTCAAAATATGGCAGGAGAAATGGCCGCCTTTCATGGAGACTGTGATTGAAGCCTGTCAGACGCATGGCACCAAACTTGTTTTCTTCGACAACGTGTATATGTATTCAAAATCCTCAATTCCTCTGATGACAGAAAAGTCTCCAATACTTCCGCCAAGTGGAAAAGGAGTTGTCAGGAATGAGATTGCCCAAATGATCATTACCGCCATCGAAGAAAAAAAAATAACGGCATTGATCGCCCGCGCTGCCGATTTCTATGGACCTGACAATAAAAACAGCGTGCTGGGACAAATGGTAGCCAGTAATTTACTGGTTGGAAAGAAGGCTCAAACATTTGGCAATCCTGCCAAAATCCACACCTACACCTATACGCCTGACGCGGCCAAAGCCATGGCCCAGCTGGGAAATACACAGGATGCCTACAATCAGGTATGGCATCTGCCAACAACAAAGGAACTACTCACCGGCAGGCAATGGATTGACTTATTTGCGTCCAGTCTCGGTATGAAACCAAAAATACAACATGTCCCCAACTGGATGCTCTGGATACTTGGGCTCTTTATGCCAGTGATGAAGGAATTTCCCGAAATGATGTACCAGTATGACCAGGATTATATTTTCGACAGCAGCAAATTTGAAAAGAAATTCGGCTGGTCTGCCACTTCCCCTGCAGAAGGTGTCAGAGCGATGCTTGACAGCATGAAGACAGTGAAATGAAGGAATTCGACAATTTGATAATTCGACGATTCGGCGATTTATGGATTGTTAAAATTTTCATCTTTCCATTTTCTCATCTTTATCCACTTCAATAGCTAAGCCATGAAAACCAAAATTAACAATATCCGGTACATCCTGACACTTGCATTGATACTGTCGGGTTTGGCCAGTTTTGCGCAAGAAACTTCCCGCGTAAAAATTTACCACATCGAAACCACAGATGGCAACAGTTATACCGGGCAAGTTGTATCAAGTGATTCTGTGAAGGTGCTTTTAAGAACCGAAAAACTGGGTGACATTACGATTCTGCACAGCGATATCAGAAAAAAAATTGCACTGGAAGCCAGTCAGGTGAAGGGAAATAAAATCTGGCTTGAAAATCCCCAATCTACGCGTTACTTCTTCTCACCAAACGGATATGGACTAAAAAAGGGGGAAGGTTATTACCAGAATGTATGGGTATTGGTGAACTCATTTGCTGTTGGCATCAACGATTATGTATCAATCGGCGGAGGAATTATTCCACTTTTTCTCTTTGCAGGTGCTCCAACCCCTGCCTATATTACTGCCAAGGTATCCGTACCTGTCGTGAAAGAAAAATTCAATCTTGGGGCAGGCATCCTTGCGGGCACAGCACTTGGCGCTTCAGATACAGAATTTGGAATTTTCTACGGAATAGCCACCGTTGGTTCAAGGGATTTAAACGCGAGTCTCGGCATGGGATATGGCTTCGTAAGCGGTTCTTTCTCCAAAGCCCCAATGATCAATATCAACGGAATGGCGAGAATCGGTCCCCGTGGCTACCTGCTGACGGAAAACTATATCTTTAGTGATTCCAATTCCACCACTGTAATCCTCTCAATAGGAGGTCGAACGATTATTAAAGATGCCGGATTGGATTATGGATTGCTCCTTCCGGTATCAACAGGAGATGGATTTATCGCCATCCCATGGCTCGGAATTACCATCCCGTTCGGGAAACACAAATAAGAAGTGACGAAAGTGTAAGAAATACCTCAATTATTAATCCACGAACTCATAACAATAAGAGTTGTGTACTTCAAGGCAATTCAGAGAAGCTAAGTCCTTTAGCATCTTCCTTTTATTAAGACCAATTCCGCTTAACGCTAAATTCAAAACATGACATTTGTTTTGTATTGATATATTTATATATTTGAGTTGTTATCAAACTAAACAACTAAACAAGAATTAAGTGTATGCCTTTACATCTGAAACGTTTACTATTAACGGGAGTAGTAATTGTGTCTCTTTTTTTACTCCTGAAACACGCACTTACCCCTGAATCCTTTGGCCAATATGGTCACTACCGGGGAAATTCAATGGGAGAGATTGCGGCCCTTCCAATCCATTTTGTCGGCAACAAAAGTTGTGAAAGCTGTCACGACACGATTGCCACGATGAAAAATGAGAGTTACCACAGCGACCTGTCGTGCGAGGGTTGCCATGGAGCCGGTTACAAGCACATCGAAAGTCCCAAAACGGAGAAACTCATTAAACCCAACTCCAGGGAATTTTGTGGGAAATGCCACTCGATCAATCCTGCCCGGCCTGAAAAAGCCATTACGCAGCAGAACATCAAGGATCATCATCCCGAAGATAAATGTGTCAAATGCCATAATCCACATCAGCCATGACAGAGAAAAAGACAAGTTTATCCCGACGGAATTTCCTGAGGAATGCAGGAGTTACAGCCGGAACGCTGGTGGCAACCTCCACCCTTCCGTCATTTAACGCAGTTTTGTATGCTGCGGTGAAACGCAATACCAATGGTCCGTGGTATGGTATTGCCATTGATATTGAAAAATGCATCGGATGCGGCACCTGTGCCAAAACATGCAAAATTGAGAACAATGTGCCACAAGAACCCTTCTTCTTCAGAAGCTGGGTGGAACAATATACCATTCGTAAAGATGGTTCCCTCAAGGTTGAATCGCCCAATGGAGGCATTGACGGTTTTACCCAATCTGTTCCGAAGGAAGAGATCGAGAAAACATTTTTCGTACCCAAGATGTGCAACCATTGCGCCAAATCGCCTTGCGTACAGGTATGTCCGGTCGGTGCCACTTACGAAACCGCTGAAGGCATTGTTCTGGTAGACGAAAAGTATTGCATCGGATGTAAATATTGTGTACAAGCATGCCCATACGGTTGCAGGTACTTTCATCCCGACAAGCATGTTGTTGATAAATGCACCCTTTGTTTCCACAGGGTCAAGAAGGGCTTAAACCCCGCATGCATGGATAATTGTCCGACTAAAGCACGAATTTCCGGAGACCTCAACGATCCGGAGAGTGCCATTTCGAAATTTATCAGGACAAAAAACGTTTACGTGTTGAAACCCCATTTGAACACGGGCAGTAAATTGTATTACAACGCATTAAATCAGGAGGTAAGATAATATGAATCCGGAATTTGAACACTTATATCAGGCGCTTTCGAAGGTAGACGGATTTATCTACCCGAATGAAATAGAACTTAGCTGGTCTATACTGATTGTTTTGTATCCTTTCATCACAGGATTGGTTGCAGGGGCATTCATCCTGGCATCACTGGAACGGGTCTTTAATGTCAAATCATTAAAGCCCACCTACGTAATTGCCCTTTTAACGTCATTTGCATTTTTACTGGTGGCCACGATGCCGCTGATCTTTCACCTCGGTCAGCCACTCCGAGCCTGGGAGATCATGATGACACCCCATCTAACTTCGGCAATGGCCATCTTTGGGTTTGTCTATTTGTGGTACCTCATGATTGTATTGCTGCTGGAAATCTGGTTTGATTACCGCTACGACCTTGTCCTGTGGGCCAGGGAATCCAAGGGTATTAAGAGATGGCTGTACCGGGCATTGTCGCTTGCCAGCGACGATATTTCCCCAAAATCGGTCAAACTTGACCAGAAGCTTGGCTACATCGTTACAGTGATAGGTATACCTTCCGCGTTTCTGCTTCACGGGTACGTGGGATTCATCTTCGGATCCATCAAAGCCAATCCGTGGTGGTCTACCGTCATGATGCCCATCATCTTTCTCTTCTCGGCCATGGTATCAGGTATTGCACTTGTCATGCTGCTTTTCATTATCATCAATAAAGTCAGGAAACAGAAAATTGACATGCTTTGCCTCGATACGATTGCCAAATACCTGTTTTACATCATTATCATCGACTTTACGATGGAATCACTGGATCAGATTCACCGTTTCTATGAGGCGGAAGAATCATTTGAGATCATTCAGCTACTGATTTCCGGCCACCTCAACTTCACCCTGCTGATCATGCAAGTTGGAATTGGTATGTTTCTGCCCCTTACCACGCTTGGAATCCTTCAATTCTACAAGCCAGTGGAGAAAGTCAGACAATTACTCTATTTTATCACAGGCGTACTTGTTCTGATTGGCATCTTCTTCATGCGTTGGAATGTGGTGATTGGCGGACAGCTTTTCTCTAAAAGCTTTCTGGGTTTCACGAGTTTCAAACTCTCACTGATCGGACCCGAGGGATTCCTGATGGCCAGTATCTGGCTGATCGTACCATTTTTCATCCTGGCATTCCTGCTTTGGCTCTTCCCTCCCTGGAAGAAAACAGAACTGGAACACTGAGAAGCACATCGTGCACTTAAAATCTGAAGTTTGGAGTTGATGTACTGATGATTGCATCGCAGTAACTGAAGCGCTCCAAACTTCAGGTTCTAAGTACTTCTTTCAAATTGGCAGCTACTATTCTAAAAAAACTTAGTTATGGCCGAGCAAAAAATAACCCAAAAAGAGTTGGCAGAACGCCTTAGTGCCTTAGAGGAAAGAACCAGACGAATCGAGTCTTTGCTAAGGGTCAGTGTAAGGACAGGAAGTGCCGCAGATTCTGCATCCCATTCAACATCTGCAGAAAATGACGAGGAGTTCTCTAATCCGCTTTCCGAATCGAAAGTATTCGAACACGGACTTGCATGGATTGGAAGCGCAGTATTGCTGCTGGGAATGATATTCACGATGCTGTTCGTACACAATGCCTTCGGAGGTGTCGCCGCTTTTGTATTAGGCACTGCAGCTGCGATACTGACCTTCATCCTGTCGGGATTCTTAAAGAAGACCCTGAGCTACATGGCTCACATGTTCACCATAAGTGCTCATCTGCTGTTATTTTACTCAATTCTCAAACTTCACTTTTTCACAGACACACCCGTTATTGGCAACTTGTGGATCGTTCTTGTCCTACTGCTGGCATCGATCGGATTTCTTTTTTACAAGGCTGACACAGCAAAATCCCAGCTGATGGGATTTATAGGCTATGCCTTGCTGATCATGACTGCTCTTTTTGCCGACCAGACCCAGATTACGCTGCTGCTCTTTGTGGTGGCTACATTAACTGTGATCTTCCTGTTGTACAAAAATGGCTGGGATACCTTGCTGATACTCTCCATTTTCATGGTTTACATCGGACATACCTTATGGCTGATTGGCAATCCGGTGATGGGACATCCCGTGGGTGCAGTATCGACGCCTCAAAACAATCTGCTCTACCTGCTGGTTTATGCGACAATCTATTCTGTTTCACCTTTCCTGAAACAAAAAGGAAAAATTGGCCCGGAAGTTTGCAACGCCACGGTAATCCTAAACAGTATCGCCTTCTCGGTACTTCTGCTGCTGATCGTGCTCACTTTTTACAGTAAAAGCTACATCTGGATTTTTCTTGGAATTTCGGTGTTGTGTCTGCTTTATGCGATCGTTCTGAATTACAAAATAGACAGCAGATTCGACTCGTTCTTTTATGTCAATTTTGGATTCATGGCACTCAGTATTGCCGTTTATGGTTATTCAGACCTGCCGGGATCCTTCATCTTCCTGGCCTGGCAAAGTTTGGTGGTACTTGCTATCGCCATCTGGTTCAGATCCAATCTGATTGTGCTCATGAATACTGCGCTTTACACGGTTATCCTGCTGGCGTATCTTTTCACCTCAAAATCCATCGATTCGTACAACATTTCCTTCACACTGATCGCGATAGTTTCGGCACGCATTCTCAACTGGCAGCAGAAAAAGCTTGATTTAAAGACAGATTCCATTCGCAATTTTTACCTGGCGATCACCTTTTTTATCATGCTATACACCTTGTACAATGCAGTTGCCAAGGATTATGTTACCATTTCATGGGGTTTGGCAGCAGTTGTCTACATGATTATGAGTGTGATCCTCAAGAACATCAAATACCGATGGCTCGCTTTTCTTACACTTATGTCGGCGGTGTTAAACCTTTTCATCTTTGATATCTCAAAAATGGGGGTCGTCTACCGTATCATGGTTTTTATCGTAGTAGGACTGATCATTTTAGGCGTCTCTTTTTACTACACCAAGAAGTTGAAAAGCGGCAAAGGAGTGGGTGATTCAGCCAATTAAATCCCGATCCGGCTTCCGGATTTTGTCATAGATTTATATTTTCGAAGATGTTTGAAATGATGAAAACAAGTCATTTCATTGAAGGCAAAAAACGGTCTGCTTTACTTTAATTGTGAGGCAGACCGTTTTCGTTTTCATCCATAAATATCCACGTCGTGGGCTCTGACGGGTAACTGACCCAAATCCCAGTTGTCTCTGGCTATTTCATTTTTCAAACACTGGGTGCGGTAAATCGTGTTTTGAAGCAACGGGTTGCTGTGATTAGCCAGCCAATCGTGCCGGGTATTGACGTATTGGGTGATCCAGGTTTGCTCATCTCCGCCATTGACAGGTGAACTGGCAGGAAATCTTTTCCGGAGAAACATCATGATACTGCCACTCTGGATATAGGAATCATAGATCACCACTGCCGACAGAGGCAGAACGAAGCCATTGTCATCCATCCATTTCATCGCTGGCTGAAAATACCTGATATCGAAAAACCGGTCTTGCACCTCTTGCATCACCGGATCATTTGTTCCGGCGTCCCTGAGCAGTTTTTTAAAAACAGCATCATCGACAAGGGGTGTTACACCAATCTTTTCCAGGTAAGGTTGCAGGGCAGCACTGTATATTCCATTGCTGTCCACGTACATTTGCAGCAACTCCTCCAGGTTTCCGTATTCGGTGGTTTGCGATCTTCCGTAGGATATTTGCCTTGCACGGTGTGGTCCGTCATCCATGAGGCTGATGGCTCCGTAAACTCCTGCAGCACTTCCTGATTCGAACGCATTGATCACCTGTTCGCAAAGGCGTTTTTGTTGGTCTGTTAGTATCATAATTATAAAGGTTAAAAAAATGGTTTGCGGTAAAAATCTATTCCATCGTATACGGATATTCCATTTCTGTGTGTACAAAATCACTTATATTTCCGGTCGTGGATTTGGGATGGTTTCCTTGATGGTTGGTCCATATCCGACAGGTGTGGCTCCTTTTTTCTTAATTCTGACCTGCTGCCATTCGACCGATAAAGAAGCTGCAAGTTCTTCAAGGACCGGATCCGCCTTGTTGCCCAGTTTCAATTTCTCAGCAGGTGACAAAGGATTTTTTTTGTAATTAACCGAAACGAAATACCTGACAATCTTTTTATCATCAAGCACCAATTTTTTGACATCGTATTCGGCTCTGTTTTTATGAAGCCCGTTGGCAGATGAAGTAAGCGGCGTAAGGTTTCTGATCATATCTCCCCGTCCGCCAACATTGGCATTCAAAAGATGTCCGCGGATGTATCGACGGGGATAGGCCGCATTTATTTTATCCCAGACTTGTGGCGGAGTTGTTTGTTGCGTACCGGGAGCATTCTTATAGGTCAGCTGACTGATTTTCATCGACTTTCCACCAATTTCCTCTCCCGCAGAACTCATCTTGATGGCGCCAAATTCGGGAGCCACCAGATCAACGTCATCGGTGGCCAATCCATCCAATACCCCGGCTTGCCTGAGTGTCGACGTGATGGCTTCCAGTGCCTTGTAAAGTTCATCTCTCTTTTCACTGATCTCCGTGACATGAGCATCCCTGTTGATATTTAATTGCTCGAGTGCGGCAAGAATATTTTTGATCTGATCTCTTTCCTTTTCTGCCTTAGCTTTGTATGGAGAATTTTTATCAATCTTACCGACCAGTTTTCCAAGTTCAGTTGGGTCGCTTTTAACGATGACCTGGACTCCGGGAGGCTTTCCCTCCAATGAGATATGGTGATCCTCTCCTACTGTAGTTTTGAAAGGAACAGATTTCCCCCACCATTCAATGACCTTACCTGCAGCACTTTTAACTTTTCCAAATAATGATTTTGCTTTGTCTGCAATCCAACGAGCAACTTTGGCCAAGGCTGCATCCACTTTTCCGCGAATTTTCTGAATGACCGCCTTGATTTTATCGGTGATGGCATTGAGATGAAGCAACTGAGCCAGGAAACTGATGACTACAGTGAGACCCCGTGACAATCCGCTTTCGAGCGCTGATGCGGCTGCCCCAATATTTCCGGAAGCTATCTCACCAACAGAACTCAGGAAGCTGCCAATCATCTGAATGATTTGCTTCGCTTTCTGAATGAAGAATACCACGGTATCATAAATGGCAATCACTGCTTTGACTATCCCGGCACCGGGCACAAAAATACCAACCAGCCATTGGATGGCCTGTTCAATCACCTTCATCTTCAAAAAGTCCCTGACCGCCTCTATAAATGCCAACTGCATCTCTCCGGCCATCTCTTTCAACTGTTCCCAGGCAGCCATTGGTCCTTGAGTTACCAACGTTTTCACCAGGGTGAACGTTTTTTCAAGGCTTCCCACAACGGTCTCTCCCATGACAGCCACCAGATGCTGACGAATATTCTGGTAGGTAATACCAATCATCTGCAATGCAACACCAACAATGCCTTTGACATCCCATACCTGGGGCAGAACAAGTCCCTCCAGCGATCCGGTAAGCCATTCGAACAACGAATTCTTCAGATGTATCAGAAAATTCTTTCCGAAATTCTTAAACCCGGTAATGGCCGCATTGATCAGGTTTTTGGCGAATTGAACCGGTTGCGTAAAAATGCTTTTGAGCACTGAAGCGCCTTTGCTGATTACACCTTCGATAACCGAGAGTGAATAACCGGCCTGTTTAAGCGCCCAGGTGAAGAATTTTTTGGCTGCCTGCAGCAAAAGATTGCCTATTTTGGATAACGCACCGGACATCGCCTCTTTCATCTTTTCGATCCTGTCGTCGATGGCTTTGATGGCGGCCACTTGCTTTTCTGACAGCTTTCGCTGAAGTTCCTGCTCTTTGTGCTCAATAAACCCATCGAGTGCAGCGAGTTTTCCATTCATCTCCTCGGCCGCTTTGGCCCCTGTCTCTCTTAAACCCGGACCAAGTTTACTCACATACACTGTGATCTCTTTCCGGGCAGTGGCAAGAACTGTTTTGCATTCGCTGATAACACTCTTGTTGGCAGCGGTGATCACTTCAATCAACTGGTTGATGGATGATACGAATCTGGAACGGTTGCGGTCGAAAATGGCCTTTACCTGAGGCAAGTCTTTCATGCCCAGAAGCCAGTCTTTGGCCTTTCTTAGTTTACCCCTCAACCCCTTGTAACGTTCAGCTTTGAAAGCATCCATCTCTCTTTTCACATTGTCTTCAAACAAAGAGGTGGCCAGGCTATTTCCCGCATCGAAATTTTTCATCGATTTTATCTCAAGACCGGCGAGTTTCCTTCCAACGATTTTCTGTGCTGTCTGGTAAATTGTATTGATCTGTAATGCAACCTCTTCCCTTTTCTTTTCCAGCGCACTCTTCGTGTTTTTTTGTTTTGTTTTGGTTGCTCCCAGATCGGCTTTTCGCCTGAATTTCAACCCATCACGCTCTCTCTTCTCCTCAATTTTCAGATCAGACTCGACCTTTTCACCTTCCTGACGGGCAAAATTCCGAATGGCTTGCGGTTCACTCTTCGCCATTTTCTCCATCGATTTTTTCTCCTTACCCGCCACCGCCAGATCACCACTGTCAACCAGGTCGAGTTGATCCTGGGTAATTCCTTCTTCCTTCAGTTTGGCGTCTGCCTCCTTGGTGTAACTGTTGACGTCGGTATGCTCCGCCTGAAGAGGAGCAATGGCACCTTCCCCGAGGTTGATCACAGGTGTTGCCAATTCTCTTTCTTCGGCAGGCAATGGAACCACCGAAAGTTTTGATGAGACAGGTTCAGGCATATTCTCTAAATCAGAGAATGTGGAGACCACCGAATTTTTATCTGCCCTGACTGATGTCATGACGGCTTCACCCATCTGTGAGGCCTTGTTGTCGTTTTTAAAATTATCGACCTCTTCAATGGTTTGCGGAATGTTTTCTGCAATGGATGCCTGAAGTTGCTGTTTGATCATGTTTTCAGCGGGAGCAGGAACTTTTCGACCATCCACCTGAACGATTTGCATGGCATTACCGGCAGACTGACCTTCTACTGCCGGGATGACAACCGCTTGCTCCACCTGGCTTAGCTTTTCCGTCGCATTATCGTGTTTCTGCTCATTCTCCCTGAGCTTTTTAAGCTTGTTCGCACCCCGTATCCGCACCGGCTCCCCTTTCGTGGCAAGATAATCAGCAACCTTGCTCTTACCCAATATGCCGGAATCGGCAAACCTTCGCGTGGAAGGAGATGGCAACTGCATCGCAGTTCCGGTTCCGGGTTGCCTTCTATCCGTCACCGGATGGGCAGCAGCCGTTGGAACTGGAGCAGTGCGATTGACCGTTTTATGTTTTACAACTTCCATCTTAATTATTATTGGATCTCAGAAAGCAATCAGCCGTTGCGGGCGGGATTTTAGCATTCAATTGTCAATCATCAATGTCTTGATTCCATAGTATAATAACCTGTGAATCATTCAATTTCAAACTTTCGATTGACACAACCCGATTATTTCATAATAGTAATATTACGACTTACTGAATTGTACCGGATATATCCATACCCGTTGGTTGTTCTGGAATAAGCCAGCACATTGATTGAATGGGCACAGGTTCTGACAGGGATCCACAATGGTGTATTCTGATTTTGAACTCCTGCCCAGTCACCTTTTGCAAGATTATAATTCTCGGATGCGAGCGTAGCTGAAGAACCCTCGCCCCAAACTGCGTAGACCTGATAACTCAGTACGTTGTTTTCAGGATCATTCGCGTCAAAATTGACAACCAAACCATCTGTAGGACCTGTCATCTGCACAATATCGCAGGTGTTTAACGGAGTTACGCCATGTTTAATGGAGTTTATCCTGACGATTGGAACCGTATTGTCGATATTCAGGGTTAGAATCTGAGCCGGCACGGCTATTGGTGCTTTAGCCGCATTGTAAAACTCTACCTGAAACTGATGAATACCCTGAGACAGTTGACCAGAATCAAACTGAAACAAGAGGTCATGGATAGAATAATCCAAAGTCAGATCCTGTAACGGATAAAAATTTGCCATATCGGGTCCAAAAGAGACCAAAACGTAATCTCCTGTCGGGATATCCCATCTGTAGTTATACCAGGCTGTGATAAAATCGGACATGGCACCGGAAGTCCCAACCCTGTGCTTGATCTTGATATACCTTGCACCTGAAGCTGAAATTAAACTGTGAAGATTTGGCTGGTTTCCGATGATATTCAACAAGCCTCCAAAAGCAGCATTTTGCACATAAACCATATATCCCGGGTCTGTCGTCGCCTTACCTGATAGGTTATTGATCCTTGTCGTAGGAATCAAACCAACACACCCGATCACAGGCCCCATTAACGAAGGACTGATAACAGGTCGTCTGGAAAAATAGAGAATATGTAAACCGGCAAAATTCATCCAGAAATTGGTTGGACTATCTACATTCAGCGATGGGTTTGCAGAGTGTATTTTGACACCGAATCTTGTAAAAGGAGGAAGCCAGGAAGGTGCAAGTGAAACGTTCAGGTCTGTCAGCTTAAATTTAAATTTCCATATCCGGTGGGGAGTGGTCCCATTTGGAGAACTTTCAAAAGCTGTCTTGAATTCAGTCTGGTCGGGATTAAGGCCGGTCCAGGTGCCCGGTGCCAAATAAAATTGGCGACCAATTTTTTCAGGCATTTGGGGATACTGACCATAATTGACATCAACGTTCGGCGTGATATTTCCATCCCGGTTACGGTCAAAGGTAAACCAGAAGAAATCTCCCACCCCACTGTCATTTCCGGTATCACCAACAATGTCCAGGGCAGCATAAAGAAAAACCGCGTCATTTTTTGTGTGAATAAATCCGCCAGGGATGGGCATAATTCCAGCACCTGACCATACCTGATCTCCCAATCCTTCGGTAAGATTGATGGGCACATCAGCCCAGGATGAACTTGTTACCATAATTGTAATTTTTAAATGATCATTTTGCCTACTCTGTCCGGTTTTCGGCAACTCCGGTTGAAGCGTTAATCAAATGAATTGCGATATTGCATGAATGAATTGAAAATTGGGCTACAATCATACATCTCTCAATATTTTAGGTACATACATCACACCATCCAAAAACATCCATTATCCAATAATTACAAAGTTCTTCCTTCCTTCATGAATTCACGCCGGATTGCCTCTTCCATATCCGACAGTAAGATTTTATTGTCATTCCTGCTAAGGGCTTTCAATGAGACTGTCCGAACGACGTTCATGATGGTACCACCCGATATTTCGTGTTTCTCGGCGAATTGATCCAAATCGAGTTTTTTTTCCAAAACGGCCTTCGGCGAAAAGGCGTTCTTCCATATCTGACTCCTTTCTGCCGGTTTGGGCATCGGAAAATGAATGACCGACTGAAATCTGCGAAGAAAAGCGGCATCGATGTTATTCTTAAAATTGGAAGCCAGGATGACCACCCCATTGAATTCCTCGATCCGCTGCAACAGGTAGCTGATCTCCTGGTTGGCATAACGGTCGTGCGAATCTTCCACTTTCGAGCGTTTTCCAAACAACGCGTCTGCTTCATCAAAGAAGAGTATCCAGTTTTGATTTTCCGCCCTGTCAAAAATCCTGGAGAGGTTTTTCTCTGTCTCGCCGATGTATTTGGAGACAATCATACTTAGATCGACCTTGTAAACATCACAACCGCAATGCTTTCCGAGCAGACAGGCAGAAAAGGTCTTTCCTGTACCGGGCTGACCGTAAAAAAGGGTGGTAAATCCGGGATTTAGTTTCTGCCCCATGCCCCATTCATTCAAAAGCGTATTCCCATGCATGATCCAGTGCCTGATCTCCTCAAGTTGCCCGAGCGTTTGTGCCGGAAGGATTAAATGCTCCCAGTTAAGTTCCGTCTCAACCAGTCGGGCTGGGAATTCAGTATTGAAATTCGGTTTTCGCTCGATTCCTGTTACGAAGCGGTTGAGGTATTCCATAGATACCTGAAGCGCGCCGCTCAACATCGGCTCACCGGATGATACCGGAGCCAGCGAGAGGACATTCTGCCTGGCAAAAATATGCCCGCCTTCAAAGATTCTTGCGATTTCAAATCTCAAGGCCAGATTGTCTCCGGCAATGAGGAAGGCAGCCGTTTCACCGGTAGGAATAAAACCCGAATGACTAACCCCTTTTACTCCCCCAAATTCAGTAAATCCCCTTGCTGTTGTACTGTTTTGCACCCAAAAAACATCAAGCAACTGTGGCTTTATATGCGGAATAAGTGCAAGGATCAGGATCAATCGCTCGGCTATTGACAACTTGTGATTAGCAATAAATTGAGCATAAAACGAGTGGCTATTTGACAAATCTGCAGGAGCAACAGAGAATACATCCGCTATTGCATCAGGTTTCTCGAAATAGCAGTTCAGCCGTGAATGAAGTACTTCGGTCAACCAATCCATATCCAGATCAAGGTCCCGGGCGTTATCTGTCAGTTCGTTTGCCATTCTGTATAAATTAATTTTTCCATCCATGGAAATCTGATAATGGAGAAACTCCATGGAATCGTATTCAAAAGCATATCATACGAACGGCTCTCGGGTTGCACTTTCCAGCCATCCTCCGTTCTGTAGATCATTGCACCTCTTTGGATAAATGATTCCCTCAATCCGCTCACCGAAGTGTTTTTGATGGCATTCCAGTGACCAACGACAGCAGTCAACAAGGATTCTGCCTCATCCTTTTGGGCCTGGGTAAGCGTACCCGCGGAAACCGGCAAAGATTGATCCGGTTCCAACCCAAGCAAAAGTTTGACAAATCCAATCTCAAACTCATAGACCTCATCCCGGCCTGTTGCCAGATAGTGGAGTAATGCGGCTGCATTGGAAAGATGGTAAGGAGGAATCGCCTTCTTATTTTCAGAAAGCACACCCGTCTGCATAAAAAAACTTGACATAAATGGATGGAGCAACAGCAAACCAGCATTTTGCACCATGAACCTTTCCTCAAATTGAAGCTGGCGGAAGGGCCCTGCACCTGAAAGTTCATTCACCGTAACTCCAGATAGTAAGTTACCCGAAAATTCAGGATGTTCCGGCATCTTACCTTCGTTAGGCAAATGCCCTACCGGGACTGTCAATCCGTTGAATTCCGAAGCCGAATCATTGTCCGCAACAGAATTTTCGGATTCAGATACAAGGTTCTCTGAGATTTCCAAATGAGACACCTGACTCCTGTTCTTTATCCGGTCAGAATCGATCCCGATTGGATGTCCGGAGCCGGGATTCAAATGTCGTCGTAATTGCACCATCGTTTCGGATGGAACCAATTGCTCCGCTTTTTTGAACCAGTCGGGATCAGCGTTTGAATCGCAATGGCTGATTCCGGCTTCGACCAACGATGCCATTATCATTCTGCTGAGATGCGAATTTAAACCGTTGTCACCGGGTTGCAGCAAAACAATGATCAGGTTGTTCAACTGATCCTTGGAAGCATTGGAAAGATGACTGCATAAATCCTTGGCCAACAGAAAGATTTCATCGTCAGGCAGAAGCTGGAACAAGCGGAACAGCACAACGTGGGTTGCCTTGTAATTTTGCAGAAAATCGATGAGTTGCCCGCGGTGATCGCTTATTGCAGCAGAAATATTGGCTTTGACTTCTTTGACCTCAGTATCCTCCTGCCAGGGCAGATTCCCTGTTTGCAGATAGTGTATCAACACTTCGAAGCGGTATAGTTTCGCAGGAATCCTGACACCCTCCGATCTCCCGGATGACAATGTACTATTTCGTGTTTGGTCTGACCCCAGCAGGTCCGAAAGTTGATGGTACAATCCGGAACTGATGGATTCCCATAGGTGCTCATTCCCGGAGACTTTCAGTTTGATTTCCATTTTTGGGATATAAATCATCTCATCCCCATTGGAATGGTCATCGAATGCTTTTTCAAAAACAGGCACAATGGTATCTTCCCAGCGTTCCCTTATCTGCTTTCGAAGGCTAAAAGCTTCTGCTTCAGACTCCGCAGTTACCTGCCATTGTTGCCTGAAAATCCTGTGAGGTAGTTTGCCCATCGGTTGCTTTATCCTCTTGTAATATTTTTGACAAAGGTGTTGAAGGAAGTACTCCGGCCGGTGCCTGTCAGGGTTTTCATGGCATCAAGGGTACTTGTGAGAACCGCACTGTCCTTGATCACGCCAATATTGGCGCTAATTTCGGTCATGGCCTTGAATCCATCTGTCCCAACATTCAGTTCAACTCCGGAAGCAGCTACGATTTTGGTTGTTTCAGTAATGGAACTGGATAGAATAGTTTCCATTTTTGAAGCCATATCTTCGAAGGTCTTTTTCTCGGCATCCGTAGCAGCCTTTTCGGCCCTTGCCTTGTAATTATCAACCAGTCCCCTGACGGTCTGAACCTCATCCACCGCATTTCTGAGATTGACATCAGCAATGCCAAGCCCAGTATCTGCAATCTTTGGATTAACGGAAATATTCTTAATGATGGCGTTGCTGATACTGCCAAACGAATCCTTGATGGTACTGAAATAGTCTTTCTGCTGAGTTTCGAATCTGGTATTCCAGGTACCGTCCAACTTGTCGCTCAATTCTTTGGTTTT
>JBAXUL010000009.1:0-62573 GCA_037129695.1 Prolixibacteraceae bacterium | reverse complement strand
ATAGGCAGTATTCTTCTTGGCCATGGCAATGTAATTCCTGGCCAGTACCGCATAGGCGAATTTTTTCCATTTGGCGGCATCCCCTTTGTAAATCAGGTCATTGGTTGCAAGTGAGGCAGGGTAAACAGTTGCATCAGCTTTTTCAAATTCCGTGATTGCCTGTTTTGCCCATGAACGCACCATGGAATAGGCATATTGCTCATTGTCGTAACTGTGGGAAAGAAGACCGGGAACGTAAGCATCCTTAACAGGAAGATCTGCGTGAAGAGAGGCCAGGATGTGCCATGAATAGGCTTTGATGGTTAAGCCGATTCCCGCATACCTGAACTGTCCTGCAGTTCGTCCGTCATTGATGATATTCTCGAGGTTCATCCCCTGAAGCCAGTAGGTCATTCTCCAGCACTCACCGCCGTTATCACTACCGGCAAAATAACTGTGAGATACACCATATGTGGAAACAAAAGTTGATGTTCCACCAAAATATTCAACCATTGGAGCTACAGCTCTCAGGTCATAGGCAATGCCTTCGTAGGAGGCCATGACAGGACCGAGACGGAGAATTGGATCTACCCAGTCCGGAGCGTCTATATTTTTATTCACATTCAGCCAGTCGGTACATGAACTTATACCGAGGACCAGAATTAGAATGAATGCTATCGTAAGTTTTCTCATCGCTTTGATTAATTAAAATGTTACACTTAAACCAAATGATATTCTTCTGGGGGCTGCGATGGCCATCATATCAAAACCTGCTCCGCCTGTTCCTCCCAGCGCTGCTGAGTTAGAGTTCCCAACTACATCAATTCCGGAATAGTTGGTCCATACCATCAGGTCGTTTCCTGAAGTGAAAAGGGAAGCTTGCGAAATCGTCTTTCTGGTGGTTTTGGCCAGCCATTCAGGATTGATATTGTAAGTTAACCTCACTTCTGCCAGTCTCAGGTAGTTGATGTTTTTCTCTACCCAGTCGGGGTCTTGCCCGGCATAGCCATATTGAAGATCACCCAGTTTTACGCCAATGGTGTTTACCGTAGGAGTAGCGGAATTTTCGTAGGTGTCTTTCAAAACGCCATCGAAAACAACTGCAGCAGCATCACGTTGTGCAACTGACTCCTGGCTGTACCCATATTGCATCATATAACGTTTGGTTCCGTTCACAACTGTAGCGCCGAAACGGCCATCCAGCAGGGCTGTGAGCGTAATCATCTTTTTGTAATTGACAGAAGCATTGAATCCGAATACCATTTTTGGTTCGCGATCCCCAATTACACTCCAGGTTCCATTGGCCAGCGGAAGTCCGGTCGATGGGTCAATCAGCACCTGACCCAGACTGTTCTTCTGATAATCAAGACCTGTTAAGGAAGTAATTGGGTTTCCAACCATGATACCATTTCTGATGTTTCCGGAAACCCAGGTGTAGGCGTTGTAGTACTCTGTCACATTTTTAGGCAAGGAAACAACGTTGCTCCAGTTTTTGGAAATATTGACAGCCGCATTGACAGTCCAGTCGCGGTTTTTGATGATATCTCCATCGACATGGAATTCAAAGCCTTTTGTTGAGAATGAACCTACGTTCATGTTGTTAAGTACGAATCCCGTGGCATAACTCATCCGGAACCCGGTAATGATCTGATCTTTGGAATCAGTCTGGTAGTAAGCCATGTCGAAATTCACCCTGCTCCTGAACATCCGACCTTCAATCCCTGCTTCCCAGGAGGTATTCATTTCTGGACGTAGGTTCGGATTTGGTCCGGTGAACCCATAACGGTATCCGCCAAAGGAAGTGGTGGTTGCTTCGAGTGCAGGGTAAATGGAAAGCGGAGGAGCATCTTTTCCAACTTGTGTAGCAGAAGCCCTCAGTTTTAAATAGTTCAGCGTTTTGGTTACAGGTTTCATGAATTTCATATCAGACAGAATGAAACTCGCGTCAATAGCCGGGTAAAAGTAGCTGTTGTTTTCAGGAGGTAAGGTCGAAGACCAGTCGTTGGTACCCCTGACAGTCAGGAAGGCCAAATTGTTATAGGAGAACTCAAACGAGCCTGAAACTGACTGGAGTCTTCTCATTACTGTTCTGGTCGTGTTAACCAATGTGGTGGCATCGCAGTTGTTGATGGATTGAAAATCTGGCACCATGAATTTCTCTCCGTGAACTGACATGGTTTTGGAGCCTTGTTCCACCTGACGGTAAGCGACCTGACCGGCAACATTGAATTTGCCAAACTCTTTCTTATAGGTAGAGATAAGGTTGAGTGTTGGATTGTTCTCGTTGACTTTCGACTGGTCGTAGGATCCAGTACCCGTTGCAGTGGAAGACCATTGTGGATGACGAACGATGACAATGGTTGTCTGGTTGACATCGACACCCACCTGGGCACGGATTAGCAGGTCCTTGATAGGCGTCAGGTTAACTACAACGTTGGAGATAATGTGTTGGCCTTCATCGTAATTTCTGTTTTTGTAGAGGTCGAAATAAGGATTCAGGATGTCTACATCAGCATACTTGTTTGGGTAGCGGATATTTCCGGCCGGATTTAGATAAGTCCGCATGTCGTCCGTAAGTGGCCAGTTCAATGACCGGTAAAGAACACCACCAGTACCGCGGTCGACCTTGGTATTGTCCATGTTGGAATAGTTCATGGAAGCTTCCACATTCATCCATTTGGAAAGTTTGGCAGTTCCCGCTATTGAAATGTTGTTACGGTCATAACCGGAAGTGGCAACAACCCCATTGTATTTCAAGGTACTGGCTGCTGCCCGGAATGTCATGTTCTCGTTTCCTGCCTCAAAGGATACGTTGTGCTTCTGGCTTGTTCCGGTCTGAAACAGGTTTTCCACATTGTTATAGAGCGTTGTCCCGGCAGGGTAGGTTTGTCCATAGTGCCTGGAAGTGTAATAGTTGGTATTGCCATACATCCCATTGTCATACTTGGTCTGAATCTCAGGATACTGATAGGCATTTTCGAATCCGAAAGAGTTGCTGTACCTGACAATTCCTTTACCCTTACTTCCTTTTTTGGTGGTAATGATGATGGCACCATTGGAAGCATCACTGCCATAAAGCGCTGCAGCTGCAGCACCTTTTAAGACTGTCATACTCTCAATATCTTCAGGGTTGAGGTCAGATGCACGGTTGGAAAAGTCAAGTTGTGCAGTACCTACAACGGGGTCAGCGCCTTGCTTGGAGGCAAGTCCGCCGATCGGATTAAAGCTGGTATTACTTATAGGTATACCGTCGACGACAAAAAGCGGTTGGTTGTTACCAGAAATAGAGGTGGCGCCGCGGATAATAATAGAACTTGAAGAACCCGGGGTTCCGCCTGAATTGGTAATTTGTACCCCTGAAACGCGGCCTTGCAGTGAATTCACGAAATTCTCCCTGCCAGACTCGACAATTTCCATCCCCTTCAAGGATTGGGTAGCCGCTCCGACAGCACGGGCAGTCCGCTTGATACCAAACTCGGCAGTGATTACAGCCTCTTCAAGCTGTATGGAGGACATGACAAGTTTAACGTCGATTACATTGGAAGTGCCAATTGTGACCTCCTGGGGAGTATATCCCACAAAGGAGAATACAAGCACTTTTCCTGGGGCAGCCTTGATCGTGAAGTTACCTGCCATGTCCGTAATGGTGCCTTGTGTGGTACCCTTCAGGACAACAGTAACTCCCGGCATGGTTTCATTTGTTTTAGCATCGGTTACCTGTCCTTTAACAGGAGCCTGTGCATAAGAGTCATGAGTGACCATGACCCCAATTACCATCAAACACAGTAAGAGGATTGTTTTCATTTCATTTTGAATTTTGGTTTAAGGTATTCCATGTTGTTTCCATTTGATTTTCAAATAGGTAGTGTTTATTCATTGTTATTATTTCATTTTATAAATTTAAAAAATGAATCGTTTTTATTTATTTTGTTGATTTCAGTTTTCTAATTCCGATCCCGGGTAAATCACTGAGTGTAACTTTTCCTTCCACTACTTTCATCCCTTCAAAAATATCATTGGAAATAAGCAGATTTCCATCCAGATCGGCCCAATCGACAATGGGTGAAAGCTGGGATGCGGCACTTATCCCACAAGAAGTTTCAGTCATGCATCCCATCAGTGTTTTCATTTTCAGGCTACGTGCCATCTCAAGAATTTTGTGGGCTTCGCGCATCCCGGTGCATTTCATCAGTTTACAGTTGATTCCGGAATAGACTCCATGTAATCGTTCAAGATCACCAATCCGCTGCAATGCCTCATCGGCAATAATCGGCAACGGACTGTTCTGTGTCAGCCAGGCGGTGTCGTCGAAGTTATGTTTGTCCATGGGTTGCTCAATAAAAACAATGCCCTGTTCTTTCAGCCAATGGATTTTATCGAGCGCCTCCTGGCGATCCTTCCATCCCTGATTGACATCCACACAAAGAGGAACATTGGTGACGGAGCGAACGCTCTTGATCATCTCTTCATCATTTCCGGCGCCAATCTTGATTTTTAATATTTTGAATGGAGCTGCTTCCTTGGTTTTAGCAATAACCTCTTCCTTTTTGTCAATCCCGATGGTAAACGTTGTAAGGGGAGTGTGCTCTGCGCTGTATCCCCAGATCCTGTGCCATGGCTGATTAAGCAGCTTTCCAACCAGATCATGAAGCGCGATGTCAACTGCCGCCTTGGCCGCACAGTTTCCGGGCATGGCAGCGTCCACATAATCCAGAATCTCTTCCATCCTGAAAGGATCCTTGAATTGAGAAAGGTTGATTGAGGAGAGAAATTTGTTGGCTGTCTGGTGCGACTCACCCAGGTAAGGTGGCATGGATGCTTCTCCTAATCCGGTTACGCCCTCCCATTCAATTTCAGTCAGCATGACTGCCGTAGTCGTCCTGGAGTTGGATGCAATGGTGAAGGTGTGTCTAAGTTGCAACTCGTAAGGACGGAAAGTTAATTTCAGTCCGTTCCCGGTAGGTTGGTAACGGGGCAAGGTTTTCCCTTCCTTTGAAAAGGAAGATAAAAGCCCGACTCCTGCTGCCAAGGTTGTTGCACCTATAAACGATCTGCGGTTAGTTTTCATTCAAAAAAAATCTGTTATTCTATAATGCTTCTTATTATATTCTATCACTTCCATCCGATCCGGGAATATCTGTTTTGATGAACAATTGAACGCGGACGGTTATAAATTAATCTATTCAATACCCGGGCTACCCATATTTCGCCACTGCGTGGCTAAACCCCGGCTTCGCACTCCCGTTGCCAAGTCTCCCCCTCTTTCTCATCAATACCACGGATGATCCTTTACCCTTACAATTCCTTTATTTCCTTCTGATCCCATGATGGTCCGGCCACCAAGCCAGTTGTCGGCGCGGACTTTCGAATAATTTTTTTGAGCAGGATCAAAACTGTCGGTTCTGACGTATCCAGATGAGTTGATGTAAGCTCCATTCCCCAAATACATTCCAACATGGGTTGCTTTTGCAGGTTTATCGCCATTGGCCTTTTTGCCAAAGAATACGAGATCGCCTGGTTTCAGACTGGTATATCCGCTAATGGGTTCGGTCATTAGGCCATGTCTGAATTGCAAAGAGGCATCCCGGGCAAGGATGATGCCATTCAGGAAATAGACCGTTTTGACAAAACCACTGCAATCGACCCCTTTGGAGGAGGTACCTCCCCACAAATAAGGACGTCCCATCAGTGATTTGGCACAAGCTGCCAGACTCTCGGCAGAAGGGTTGGTATTTTTTCTCCAGGTGTCAAAATCTGTAATGTCAGTTGAAGAAAGTTCAATCCTTCTTCCATCCGGCATTTCGGCTATGCACCCTAATTTAGAGGTTTCCCCCAATTTCAGGATGCTGCCAGCAACAAGATCAGTCACCGCCTCTTTGGTTTCAGGATTGAAACCAGTTCCTGACAATGGAAGGTAAATAATCCTTTTGCCGCTCCTCCAGTTAACCATCCCAGTGGAATCAGTCACCAGAAGGGCCTCATCATCCACCCAGCCTATGTAACGGTCAGGAGTCTGAATTAAAAACCAGCCACCTGATTTCTTCAGGATCCTGACAGGTGTTCCCATGATCGCCTGGGTTGCCATTTCAGCACTGTTGGCGGGATTGGACCGGATATTACAAACACTGATGTTGACCAAAGCCCAGTTTTTAGCGCCAGGAGTTTGATCAGGCAATATCGTTATACTATCAGTAACTTGAATGGATGAGCTTTTAAGTTGGGATAACAGGGCCTGTTTTGCCTCAGGACTGGTTGTCTCTCCTGAAGCGACCAACGAGGATCCCCAATCCACAAAATTGATCCGGTAAATATCTTCCCTGCTGTCTGGGATATATTGGGAGGCTACATTTTTCGAAATCTTCTCCGCCTCTTTTAATTGGTAGACACTGGAATGACAGGCTGTCAATAAAACTGCACATGTCAGACAAATGACGAGACGGTTCATATCTATTTGTTTTGGTATTACAAATTAAAAAAGAGCAAAAACCGAAAATTTATTGGAACCATTTAGGCGAAAGAATAGACCGAAATGCTGAATGATCTGTCCATTTCTCAAAAAATGGTTGGAGGGTCGAAATGTTAAGTTTCTGACTGATTTAATGGGTACTAATATAACAAATTTTTACATTATTTATGATTTCGTGTAAGATATAATACCAATTTAATTATTTAGCAGATTATTGTAGATAACTCGCTGAATTTCAGTGCGTATATTCAGGTCACTTATCTTGTTGTTATCTCTTGTCGGAAATACTCTGTTGGACAAAAAAATGTAAACAAGTTGATATTTTGGATCAATCCACACAAAAGTACCCGTGTAACCCGAATGGCCGAAGCTTTCAGGTGATGCGGCCTTGATGGGGTAGGCATTTTTTTCATTGAGTTGGGAATTATTCAGGGAGGGTTTGTCGAATCCCAAACCTCGCCTGTTTTTGTTCTGTGGAAACTGGACCCTCGAAAACTCCTTCAACGTCGATTCTTTCAGGTACTCTTTCCCCCCATAGGTTCCCATCTGCAAATACATCTGGTACAATTTGGCCAGGTCGTTGGCTGAGGCAAACAAACCTGCATTACCCGAAATTCCTCCCAAAACTGCCGAGGATTCGTCATGCACCGTGCCCAGCAACTGCTGTTTGCGGTAATAATTATCCTTTTCAGTGGGTATGATCTCATCATCTGAAAATTTGAGCAAGGGATTGTAGGTGATGCGATAAGCACCCAAAGGTTTGTAGAAATTATTGTCGAGGCTTTCAATAAATGGATTTCCTGAAATACCCGAGGTGATTTTGGGCGTCAAAACAAAAGGAAGATCGCTGTAAACATAAGTGCCTCTGGATTTTAGAGTGGATTTCCGGATTGTTTTGTAAACATAATCAGGAAACTTGTCGCTGAGGTATAGACCTCTTGCCACCTGTAGCGAATGGAGCCGATCGGGCTCAAATGTGTACCAGTCAGGTGAAATCTGACCATCTTTCAGTGATTTTTTCCAAAATGGGACAAATGGTGTTAATCCCGACTGATGTGACAAAAGCTCCCTGACCGTGATGGTTGATTTGTTGGAGCGGTGAAACAGTTTGTTCCTCCATTCGGGATAATAGGTGGCAACTTTTTCATCCGGATTGATTTTTCCTTCATCATATAGCTTCAGCCAGGCCGGCAGTCCGCCTGTAATCTTCGTAACCGAAGCAAGATCGTACAAATCGTCTTCCCGGCTGGCGATTGTCCTTGCGAAGGTATGGTATCCATAAGCCTTGCGGAATATGATTTTCCCTTCCCTGGCTACCAAAACGTTACAGCCCGGGAAGGCTTTTAATTCCAATGCCATGGAAACGATGGAATCGATCTGATGACTTAGTTGGATTGAATTGACTCCAACTTCTTCCGGAATTGAATATTTCAGGCGGATGGGATTTTGAATCGCAATGCCATCGCCGATTTTATACTTCCCGGATACGGAAACCGGAAGTTTTCCCCTGGCACCAATACCGCCAAAGATGAGTTGGGCAGAGAGTTCCTGTACAAGTGAATCATTCTGGTAGGCCATAATCAAGCCATCCGTTGACAATGAAGCCTGAATTTCTCCCAATCCATAAGGGTTGGCAAAAATGACGGCAATGCTTTTTTGCTTTTCGGAAAGAAAAGTAAACAGTGAATCCAATTCTGTTGTGACGCCATAAGGTCGTGAAGGTTTCTCCTTCTGTAGGATGCCAACCTGAAGAGATTGTCTCAACTTGCTTTCATACATCGAATGAATTCCGGCCACTACGAGGTTATATTCCAGTAATTTTTTCTGCATTGCCAAACGTTCTGCTGCAGAAAAATCCTTTTTCAACTGAAAAAAATCAACCTGGGTATATTTTGCCAGCATTTTCTGGAATGGGGTAACCTTTTCACTTCCAACAGATACAGCGGCTATGCGGGTATTTTCAAGATGACCTACCGGGATGACTCCCTGCTTGTTTTGGAGCAGAGTCAGCGAAGACTCGATGATTTTTCGCTTAATCAGTTCGGCTTTGGGGGAATTGATCTCATGTACCAGATTGACCGGATTGGCGGTTACCCGGTGATTGAGTCCGCACCATAATTTGGCGGCCAGAACTTTCTTGCATTTTAGTTCGATATCTGCCTGCGAGAGTTCCTTGTTTTTCACTGCCTCCAGAATGGCTTTGACGGAAAGCTCCGGATCTGCCGGATATTCCACCACATCATTACCGGCTTTCAATGCCAATACTTCAAGCTTGCCGGGATTTTCATAACCCTTTGCCCCTTTCATATTCATGGCATCCGTGATAACCAGTCCGTTGAAGTGCCAATCCTTGTGAAGAATCTGGTCAATCAGTTTGGGTGAGAGACTGGATGGAATGTCTTTGGAAGAGTCAACGGCAGTCACATGAAGGTGGGCGGTCATGATGCAACCAATCCCCGCCTCGGAGAGTTTCCGGAATGGAAACAGTTCCAGGGAGTCAAGTCTTTGCCTGGAATAGGGAAGCAGCGGAAGCACCAGGTGTGAGTCGGTCTGGGTGTCGCCATGACCCGGATAATGCTTGGCTGCCGCCATGATACCATTTTCCTGCAGACCATGCATGTAGGCGAGGCTAAATTGAGTAACCAGTTCCCTGGATTCGCCAAACGAGCGCATGCCGATGATCGGATTCATCGGTTCAGTGTTGATGTCACAGGAGGGTCCGAGGGCGATGTTGATGCCGATGCGTTTCATTTGGCGAGCCATCTCGCTGGTGGCCTCCCTGATCAGGGTGGTGTCGCCGGTACTTCCCATGGTCATGTTGTAGGGGAAAGGCATGATTCCTGGCAGGCGCATGGCGATGCCCCATTCGGCATCCATCACCGCCAGTAGTGGCGTCGAAGAGAGAGACCGGTAAAAATTGGTCAGGGTCACCTGGGTAACCGGATCACCCTCAAAAAAGATAATTCCTCCAAACCCGTATTTTTTAATCAGTTCTGCATCTTTCAGCTGTTTTGGAAGGTTGTTTTTGGCTGTCACATCGATCCAGACAAGCTGACCAACCCTTTGCTCAGGAGAAAGAGATTGATAAACCGAATCAACCCAGGGATGGTGAAGCAATTTCTCAAGGTTGATCTGGGCTTGCGAAATCTGCCCCAGAAACAAGTATATCAACACCAGATAAATTTTTTTCATGTTTGATTATCAAATAATTGTAAGTCTTTTCAATAGGTTCATGATTCGTCCTGTCTCTTCCATCACCGTCCGATCCCTGGATGCAGGTTCTGATAGATATTTGCATGCAGACACCGGTATTCCGTTTCTCCCGGTTAAAACCGGAGGTTGCAATGGCAACCCCTGCCGGGGTTGAAGATTGTTCAAAAGACAGGATGTCCTTCTTCTCATAGTCGTATTTTCGAATATCAAATTGTCGAATCGACTTCTTTCACCTTCCTCCCGAACTCTGGTTTCACCTTCAGGAACAGCACCGGGATCACCCCCGGGATCATGCAAAGCATCACCCATACAAAGAAGTTTTTGTACCCGACAATTTCCTGCAGCCATCCTGAAAACATGCCGGGAAGCATCATCCCAAGGGCCATGAACCCGGTTGCAATGGCAAAATGAGCCGTTTTGTTCTCGCCTTCAGATATGTAGATCATGTAGAGCATATAGGCCGTGAAACCGAATCCGTAACTGAATTGTTCGATAGCTGCGCAGAGACTGATAATCAAATAATTGGTGGGTTGAGCGAAGGCCATATAAACGTAAGCCATGTGGGGAATGTTGATGGCCAGTACCATCCACCAGAGCCAATACCTGAATCCCTTGCGGGAAGCAGCAAATCCACCGAGTATTCCGCCTGCAGTAAGCGCAAGTATTCCGAATGTGCCGTAAATCAATCCAACTTCACCGGTAGTGAGGCCTAACCCACCCAATTGTCTGGGATCCAGCATAAAAGGAGAGGCCATTTTGATCAGCTGCGCTTCTCCAAACCTGTAAAAAAGCAGAAAGGAGAGGATCACCCAAATCTCTTTTCGTTTGAAAAATGAGGTAAATGTTTTGAAAAAGGCAGCGAAAATATTCTCTTCACTTTTGAGAACTTTGCGGTCGGAAGGAGGGAATGGCAGAATCAACCTGTGGTAGAAGGAGAAAATGACAAATAAAAATGCAAGTATAATGAAGGTAATACTCCAGGCAAGGTGGATATTTCCTGAAGTTCCCTTGAATTGTGCTTCAGTTGCAAAATTAAGTTTGGGGTCGGCCTGAAACAGCAGATAAGCGGGTTGATCCCAGTTTTCAAGGTTAAATGCCAGTCGCTCTCCTTCCAGAATTTTCAAACTGTTATCTCCGTCTTTTAGCTTGAAATTGAGAATCATCTCTTTGCCTTCTTCCGGCTTGCCGTTAAGTTTTATCGCTACGGCAGCAATATTTCCTGTCAAATGTTCACCTGTCTGAATGACATCAGATTTTGGGAAGTGCCTTTGCAAAAAGCTTTTCAAAGGGGATGAGATAAAATCTGACCAGACCGAACTTTCCCCTGTTTTTGCAGAGGAAGAACTCTGCCTTCCATTGCCAACAAAGCCAAGGTTGAGATTGTGACTGACAACCAGTTTGCGGATCGAATCCATTTGTCCGGAAGGGATATTCCGGGTTGAAAGCGTAACATCTGCCGGGAAAGTCGAAAAATAGGCGCTCTTTGAGTTTACAATGTCTTTGTTAATTTCAGGAAGCGCAATAACCTGGGTATATCCGGGATTGGCTTTTACATTGATCTCGACAGGCGGCAACCCTGTTGCCGTCTCAAAATAGCCTGCCAGGATAATTAATAGTCCCTGACCTGTAATCATCGCGATGCGGTAAAAAGTACTGCGAATACCCACAAAGTAAGCTTGTTCGTGTTCGTTGAGTCCAAGCATGTAGAAACCGTCGGCAGAAATATCGTGCGTGGCGGAGCTGAAGGCAAGCAGCCAAAGAAAAATCAGCGTAATCTTGAAGAATCCCGGCATGGGTATGGCAAGTGCAACCCCTCCGAGTCCGGCTCCGATGAGCAACTGCATCACCACGATCCACCAGCGCTTGGTCTTGAAAAGATCAACCACAGGACTCCACAGTGGCTTGATGACCCACGGGAGATATAACCAGCTGGTATATAATGCGATATCCGTATTCGAAATTCCGAGTCTTTTGAACATGATTACAGCAACCGTCATGGCTACCACATAAGGAATCCCTTCCGCAAAATAGAGTGTTGGGATCCAGGCCCAGGGGTTACGGGTAGTTTTTTTCATACAGTTCAGTTATTTACCTTAATTGTGATCAATGGTTCTCCTAGCTCATTTTTATTTACTAATACGCTTTCTTCAACTCCGCTCCGACGAAATAATGCAACAGTATCTCTTCATGAGTATATCCTTTTTCCCCCATCATGGCTGCACCAATCTGGCAGAGACCGACTCCATGTCCCCAGCCTGCCCCGGTCAAAACGAATTTTCCGGGTATTTCACCGGTAAATTCATGCCGGTCCACCACAAATGCAGAGCTATAAAGATGGGTTCCTGATAATATTTTTCTGATTTCAAGTTCTTTGCCAACCACGAATCTCTTTTTTGTTCCCAGAATCTCCATTTTGACGATCCTGCCTGAATTGCCTCTTTCAAGAGGTACGAGGTTCAGAATATCTCCGAAATCGTATCCTGTTTTCCTGGCAACCCATGCAGCAATCTCTTCCTGGGTATAGGTTACCTTCCATCGGTAAAAATCGACAGTCTCCTGATCGTAATCATTGAGCACCTGCAAAAGCACCTGATGATCTGTCGTGTTGCAAAAGGCATCAGGCGAAGTCCGTATCCATTTTTCGGCTTCCTGTTCATTCGTTAAATCCACAGACGATTCGCAATTTGCATGGCTGCAATCATACACCTTCTGCAAATAAGGATGCACGACGGGTTCCCAAACTTTTTCGAATGTTTCGGTAATCCCCCCGCAGCTTTTAGAAAAACGTGCATCGCATACCTGGTCATTGAACATCAGTACTTGTCCGGCTGTTTCGTTGACTGCTTTTTCAACCAGGCTGCTGGTTTGCCGGGTAATTCCCTGATACCGCTGACAATGGTCATCCGCACAAACATCGAAAAGGGGATGGTCTTCGCGGTCATACCAGCGGATCAATTCTTCCTCTGACTTGAAAAAGGTCTGGTATTCGTGTCTGGATTGCCGAAGTTCTTTTCCTTTCACTACCTGGGCTATCAGCCACGATCGGGAAGTGATGGCATGCGCCTTAAGCAATTCCAGGCTACTGGTGGCACTCATTTCGGAAGAAATCACGCTGATCAGATAATCCTCCAGAGGTAAAATATTGATTGCGACCAGCTTCGTCTCGTCAGAAATGAATTGCAAGGCGCCCTTAAAGAGCTGATTTTCTTTTCTTTCCCAATGAAAATGAACCCCTATGGTAACATCAGACAATTCAAAAGAGGCAACTTTCTCGTCAACAGGGACGAAGAGAAGTTCTTTTCCGGGCATGGGCAGCCCGTTCAGCAGAATGATGTTGTCCTCCAAACGGATGGATTGATTTCCGGAATAGATAACTCCAGTCGTATTCAACAGAAATTCATGCTGAAGGCAGAAGTTAATCTCATGCTCTGCCATGATTCCAATTTTCAATTTCGGCTGTTTCATTCTCCTTTGTTTTTATTTTGCTGTTTCAATTTGCTATTTGTAGTCGACAATGGATTCTTTCAGCATGGTGAACCCGGTTTCATCCAATGTCACCTGTGAAAAAATATCCACGATATCGGCTGCGGTTATTTTTTCGAAATCTTCTCGTCGAGGAGTGATCAATACACCGCCAAAATCTACGGAAGCCGGACTGATCATCAAATTTTGATCCCCCTCTTCAAAAAATTGCCACGGACGGTGTAACTTACGTGGAAACAGATGTATCAGCCAATTTCCGCTTTGGTAATAACAAATCAGATTCATCATTGGCTCAACTTTATCAGGTTGAATTTCCCGGAAACGTGTGCAGATATGAGTGATGGCCCTGATTCCCTTATCCAAATTGTTGGTCCGGATGGAGATCATTTTGCGAAGGTAATCGTCGAAGGCCCAAATCCGGATATGTGTTGATTGATACAACAAGTTTTCATGCATTAGTTTTAATTCTTCAAATTCAGACTCTAACGGCATGAAACCATTTTCTCCGGCCTGGAAGTGGAGGTGGTCGGGTGCGGATGCCCCACATTCCGGACCATTGTAAAACAGCGAATAACCCTCCATTTGAAGGGCTGTCTCCAGCATGGGTGCAAGATTGGGGACCAATCGTTGAGGTGTGTGTTCAGCGAAAGGGATAGTGAAATGCCTGTTGAAGATGGGGAAGGGGTTGACGAGCAGCAGAAAACCATTCGAAAAATCAAGACTTTTTTGTTCCGCAGGTCGATTTTCGCTGCACAGGAAACATTTTCTGGCGGCGATGGAGACATGGTCTACTTTGGCTGAGGAGGAACGAATCCTTTCGGGGTTAAACTGAACCTTGATCCGGAAGCCATTGATCAGAAAATCCCATCCTTCCACCTTGTCCAATCCTTTGTAATTCTGTGCTGACAACTGCCATGACAGGTTTTGTTCCAGAAGAAAATCTCTGAATTGATCGTTTTTTACCACCATGGTATCAATTAAATCTATCATTCCTACCGAATTGAACTTATCAATATTCCCATTTTGCTATCGCCGACAGTGTTTTCCCGGCATTTATTTACCCGGGATTACGTTTCTTTGTCACTCACCCCGGGCAATTCACATTGAACCTCATCGGGGTATCGCCCTTGTATTCTCTCCCTTTGATCTTTCTCTCATCCTATCCTCCAATTTTCATTTTGCCAAATCAACACATCAGCAAATCAACACATTGCCGAATCGTCGAATTGTTGAATTGTCACATGGTCGAATTCATCCTCTTTCTGGCCAGGAATTCAATCGTCCTGATCCGGTCCTTGTATAAATTGTGACCATTCATAACCTCCACGCTGAGCGATGCATCTGAATTGTCGTCCCACCTGCGGCACAGGTAGACCGGGTTATAAATTCTGCCAATCTGGTAATACCTCGAGATGGCAAGTCCCAAAGCATAATCTTCTCCATAGTTGACATTCGGTACTTTGATGCAACGAAGCACCGGTGTGTAAAATGCCCTTGGAGCTCCTAGTCCGTTGATTCTGAGCGCATTGTTTCTTCCGTTTTCCGGGGTCCACTCCTTGTGGTCGATGATTCCCGGAGGAATCTCTTCCAGGGCGAAATTGACCATTCGGTAAGATCCAACCACCATCGCGCATTTTTCGCGGTAAAATGCATCCACAACTTGTTGCAAGGTGGTATTGTCCAGATAAAGGTCATCACTGTCGAGCTGAACGGCAAACTTTCCACATGCCGGATGATCCGCGGCTGCATTCCAGCAACCTCCAATGCCAAGGTCTTTCCGTTCGGGGATGAGGTGGATCAGTCGTGGATCCTGTTCTGCATATTTTTCAATCAGTTCGGTGGTGCCGTCTGTCGAATAGTTGTCGGCAATGATGAGGTTGAATGCAAAATTTGTTTCTTGTGACAACACAGACTGAATGGCATCTTCGATGGTCCGGACCCTGTTTTTAACGGGAATGATAACAGAGGCTTCGACTGGGAAGACTTCCTTGTCAAACTCGATCGCTTTAAATTTGGGTTCAAGCCAGGCTCCTGCATATTTGAGAAATTGGGTGCAGACTTGTTCCATCTCAATTTGTACACCCCTGTTTTTGGGATCCACATAATCAAATATTTTCTCGCCTGACTGGCGAATATCGGACTCCTCTTCAGTATAGAGATATTCCGGAATACGGATAAAGGAAGAAACCATTGATGCGCCCAGCCGGAGTGCATATAAACCGGCATGAAGCAATTCGGGGCTGACAGTTTCTGCTGCCAATTTGAGTGTGTCTTTCCTGTAAAACAAAAGCGAACCGAAATTGAAGTCATCACGCAGACTGCCCTCCTGGTAATCGATGACCGGGTGATTTGTCACGACACCCGCTTTCACCGCCAGATAGTTGGAATAGACCAGGCCGCTGCCGGTATCTTCAGCCACCCGGATGAAACGCTCGAGTGCATATTGGGCTAGTTTCAGCGGACTGTGCCGGGTATAAATCAGTGTATAATCTGTCTGGCTCAGTTCCGAAATGGTTTGAATGGTAGTTCCAGCGGTAAGGCTTCCGGAATTCAGCCATTCAGCGCCTTCCAAAGGGTAAAGCTGCCGGTCAGAACCTGTCAGGTATATTTTGGAAACCATCCCTGATTTTCGCAGCTCCAGTATGGTCCCTTTGGTTTCAGCCTCGCTGCTGAAAGGGATAAAACATGTAATTTTCACTCCTAAATAGATTAGTTAAATTATTGAATATCTGTAAGTACTCATGGAACTCGCAGCTGAATTTACATCGTCTTTTGTGGCTTTTTGCCATGCTCGGTTCACTCGTAAATAAATTAGTTTAATTATTGAATATCTGTAAGTACTCATGGAACTCGCAGCTGAATTTACATCGTCTTTTGTGGCTCTTTGCCATGCTCGGTTCATACGAATTCTTTTAATTGATGTCTTTTTCAATTCATTCAGGGCGGAAAACAAATCACGCTGAGAAAGCCCCGAATAGAAATGCCGGGTATTTGACAAATAGTTTATTTCTTCAAATCCATCAAATTCAGGAGTTGCCTCATCAAAGCATCTCTGGCATCATCGGATGCAATGGTTTCAATTGGAATCCCCAGAACCACGGTCTGGTATTTTCCATTGTACCAAATCCCGGCACTTTTGTTGTCGCCAAAATAGCGAAAAAGTACCGAAGCATCTTTCCCTGCCGGCTCAATTGCATCCGGAGATTCAACTTTGTAAATGGAGGGATGCCATTCGTTGACGTAATGATAGGTTTGTGAATTATCCTTTTTCAGGCTATTGACGGTGTAAATCAGTCCTGATTTACTGGCATGATCCGTTCTGGGTGAATAATGAAGCACTCCGGTGGCGAATTTTTTGGCCAGCGTATCTCCGCACAATTGCAGATCTGTCCCAATGAAGGCACCAGATACCAGTATCTTTGCTCCTTCCGTTTGTGAGATTTTGGTTATTGCCGCTCTCATTTCTGGGGTAAAGACCGTAAAATCCCTACCGGGAAAGCCAATCAGCCTGCTGGTGGTTTTTTCTTCACCGAAAATCAGGTCGAAAAGGGAAAAGGAAGTCGGATCAATTTTTCCTCCGGCAAAAACCTCATCACTCATCGAGATGAAACCCAATCCATTGTTCCGAAGTGATTTACCATGAACATACGGATAGTCGAAGCTGTTTCCGGGTAAGACTCTGGTTTCCTGATCGGCATGACTGGAGCCAAATCCTGAGGCATCGTCATCCAGCCAGGGAGATTTCCGGTCAAAATCGTATTGTTCTCCGATGTAGGACATATTCCGGAGATAGGATACTCCTTCATCTTCTGAAATCAGAAAACCTGCTTCTTTCCCGTTGTCGAATGCAGCCGGGGCACAGATCCTGTCGAAGCCATTGACAATTAAGGCTGGTTTGGCATTGCCTGCCGGAAGCGAACAGGCGAGTATTTCTGAAGGGAAACTTTCTCCTCCCGCGTTGAGGGCTGTTACCCTGAAGCTGTAAATGGTTCCCGGATTCAGATCCATGACAGACACAGTGCTATCCGACACAACAAACCCATTGTCGAAATCGCCGTCTTCTACCCTTCGGTATAGCCTGTAGCTCGTTGGTTTGGCTGTCGGCTCTAGCGGATCGTTGACGGGCTTCCAGCTTAATTGCAGTTGATCTCCATCGAGTTTCATCCCAAAGTGGTTTACCGGCAAAGGTTGAACTACATATGGATAACCATTCTGAAAGGAGAGGAATTTCAATATTCCCTTGTAGAATGACCGGCAAACATCGAATTTAAAACGTGGATCCTGCGCCAGGTACATGTCTGCAAAATTCTGGTGGGAGAGAAGTTCAGTCAGAACTGCCGGCACTTTTGGCCGTGATGCTTCAAAATATTTTTTGTTCCACATTCCCCGACGGGTCCAGTCTGATTTGTACAAAAGCCTCAGGTCATCCACGATCTGAGTTTGAACGAGATCTGCCAGGTCGCGGCTTGCCCATTTGGACTGGCCATTAGGGAATACATCCTTTTCGAAGGTGGTTTCGTAAATGACGAGTGTTCCAATGATGGAGCTGTCTTTGGTTGTGCCGGCATCGGTATGAAAGCCAAGCGACATGTCCATCGGCACTCCCAAGCCCTTCACATGGGGTGATTTGGTGGGTCCGCTAGGGTCACCCATCAGGTAGTTGACCCATTCGGGACGGCCCATGTAGTCGTCCTTGTAATCTTCCTTGCCGTTTTCACGGTTGGCATACAAAGAAGCATCCGTGCCCCGGTTTGAATAATCCACTTTGGTGCGGTTCAGGCTGTATACGAGTGAATCGGGGAAGCCGGCATACTGAAGGAAGTACCTTGCCGCCTCCTGGTATTTTGGGCGTTGGCTTGTAAAAGGCAGCCAGACTGATGGATCAGCTTTCCAACCTTCCTTTTCCCTTAAATCATACAATTTCTTCATCTGCTCTTCTTTCCCACGCACAATATTTCCCATACCGCCACCGAAACGAACGGCATCGGCTGAAACAAGTTTGCCTGTTTCGGCGGAAAAATTGGTCAGTTCCACCAAACCTTGATCCGGATTCTTGCCCTTTTCAAACATAAAAGTACCGAGGTAGACCCAGGTGCCGCCTCCGATGGACTGGTTGACGGTTAATTTGGTTTTCACACCCGCATGAGTCACGGTATAATGGGCATCTGTCACGTTCCTGTCGTCGGAGGAGTAAGATACATATACCGCATAATTTGCCGTTTCGGGAAAGTCTGGCAGGTATTTGACTGAAGCATCTGCCGCGGATTTGGCCGTTGCAGTTTTAGAATGTCCCAACTGGAACGGATTTTCTCCGTCAAACAGGAATGGATATTTCAGGGCAAAACCGGGTTGCATGGAGTTTTGCCATTTCCCCGCGTCCTCAAGGAACTCTGATCCGGCAGTCGACTTTTCGGCATCTACAATGATTTCATTTTGGCCTAAATCCCTTTCGCGTGGAAGCCAGACGGATGCACCCGCATTTTCGAGCATGGGTGTCAGAAAAGGAACCACAAAACTAAGCGTCCAGATGTCCTCAACAGTCAGAAAGTCCCGGGCTCTTTGCCACTCCCAGCGATCGAGCGTATTTTCATAGTACCAGCCGTGGCTCTGCCAGAGCGCGATATTCCGGTTGTCGAGGCCTTTGGGGAAATGTTCGTCCTTCGACTGGTTTCTTACAATCTGTGCAGGTCGCTCTTTTGGCACAGACAATCGGGACACATCGGTTTTCACGGTTTGATCCCGGTAGAAATTAGGGATCAATTCGCTGATCTCTTTTCCTGTGGTGTTGATGGAGAGCTTGCTTTTCCTGAATTTCCTGCCAAGAAGCTGTTGAAAGTCGGCATAATATTGGTCTACATTTTCAGGTCGGAAAGGAACATCTGAAAAGGTGGTTGTCATCTCAAGATTCAGGCTCACTCCTTTGGGATCCATTTTCAGGGTGTCGACCTTGAAATGATAAGTCCTTCCTTCCGAGGCTTTTATTGAAAATTGACGCGATGCCTCCTTGGCTTTTTTGTAAAGTCGACTGGCTCTGTCTGCCATTGAAATCTGGGAAGTCAGCAGAAAAGCAAGCAGCAAAAGGAAATATTTTAAACCACTTGCAATCCTGAACCCGATCATCCGATTATTATTCCTCATAATCCAAATTATACTTTGATGAAAATTTTCTTTTGATACAAAACATAGCCAAGCAGCCAGAAAAGGATCACGTGGGAAACGGCAAACAACAATGAGCCGTTCAGGTCACCCCCAATCGGAACAAAAATGGTATTGTAAAGCCAGGTCGAGCCGCTCACTACTTTTCCGTCGGTGGCAGTGACATGGATCATTCGGCCCAGAATTCTTGCCCATAACCCTGAAAAGGCGAAAATAAAGAGGGGGTTTACCCCAAATACCACGAAGAACGGAGTCCAGCCGGAGTAACCCTTCAAATCGATTACCCAGATCAGAAGCGCAAGAAGGATGGATGCCCATCCGGCTGTGTAGAGGACGTAGGAACTCGACCAGATCGCCTTGCAGATTGGGAAATACAAACCCCAGAGACCTCCTGCGATCACTGCGATAATTCCGAATAGGAGCAGCTTAGCCGGAACATTTGTCCTTTGGGTTTCCTTGATGACAGAACCAACCAAATATCCGATGATGACTGTCACAATGGAAGGGAGAGTGCTGAACAGGCCTTCCGGATCAAAAGGGATACCAAATCCCTTGTAAAGATGATTGACCCCGAGCAGTGCCGTGTCAAACGGACTGGCAGGGTTTCCGGCCAAAGAATAGGGATCGGAACCGCCCGCAAAGGCAACAAGGCCCCAGTAGATCAGCAGGATCATGCCACCCAGGAAGGGAAGGTATTTTCTTGGCACAGACAAAACAATGACAGCGGCAAAACCATAGGCAAGGGCAATTCGTTGCAGCACCCCCATAATCCTCAGTTTTGAAAAATCCTGGTTCCATTGCGGAAAAGAATTGAGGAAGAGTCCGATAGCGAAAATCAAAAGGGTACGCCTGCCAATTTTGATGAGCGTAAGTTTGTTCAGTTTGTTGCCATATTTTGAAAAGGAGAAAAACATGGATGCTCCAACCACAAAAAGGAAGAAAGGAAAAACGAGGTCGGTTGGAGTGCAACCTTGCCACGAAGCATGTTCAAGGGGCGCATAGATATGGGCCCAACTGCCGGGATTGTTCACCAGAATCATCAGCGCCACGGTCATGCCGCGGAGAACGTCCAGTGAAAGGTACCGGTTGTTGCTGGTAGTTTGGTTTTCCATTGGTTTACCGCTTTTTGAATTTCACCGGTTCACTCTCAGTATGGGATGGGCTCAGTGAAGTCACGACATACCTGTACCTTCCTGGCCTGTAACCCGGGGCAGCAGGCAATAGCAGCTTCTGATAAGAGGTGATGGAGATGATCTTCTCCGGGAGTTCGGTTTTTGTCTTCTGCAATTTTTTGAACTGATAAACGACAAACAGACTGTTGTTTTCCTGTTTCTGCCATGAAAGCACAATATTTTTTCCATCCTTTTTTATCTTCGCATCTGCCGGCTTTTCAGGCACAACAGGCTCAACATGAGGGTTGACAGGTGTGAGGGATGGGTAGCGGTAATGTTCCTTTATCATCTTTTCCTTGACAGACAATGGATTTCTGTTCATGAATTTTGCACTGAAATACATGCTTCCCTTGATTTCCGGGAAAGAACGGTTCAAAGTAAGTTGTTTCGTGATCTCATCCGAACTTTGCCATGCCTTGTCTTTGGATGCAGGATCGATCAGATAGGGCGCTTGTCCGATGTAGATATTGCAGCCGTAATTATGTTCCGCCCACCATTTGGCCAAAATGGCATAATCTGCCACCTCTTTGCCGATGTACCAGTACAACTGAGGAGTGACATAATCGATCCATTTCTCCCGCTGCCATTTCAGAATATCAGCATATAAATCATCGTAGTTGGTGACACCGGCTCTGGTTTCGGAACCTTCCGGGTCATTCTTCTTGTTCCTCCAAACCCCGAATGGCGAAATACCGAACTCAACAGTCGGCTTGATCAATTTGATGCTGTCGTGGAGTTGTTTGATGATCAGGTCAACGTTGAACCTGCGCCAATTTTCCTTCTCCTGCGAACCAAAATCTCCCCGGTATTTTTTGAAGGACTTGTCGTCAGGAAACTCCTGTCCAGCTATTTTGTAGGGGTAAAAATAATCATCAAAATGGATGGCATCGATGTCGTATCTTCTCACGATATCACTTACTACGTTGGCCACATGGTTCCGGACAGCCGGAATTCCCGGATCAAAATATCTTTTATTCCCATAGGTAAGCATCCAGTCCGGATGGGTGTTGACAACATGATTGGCAGCCGGCTTGGTCTTTTCTGTGTTCTGGATGGCCCGATAGGGATTCAGCCATACATGGATGTCAAGTCCGCGTTTGCGGCACTCGCTGATGGTAAATTGCAACGGGTCGTACCAGGGATCCGGAGCCTGACCTTGTTTCCCTGTCAGCCATTCAGACCAGGGTTCAAGTTGGGAAGAATAGAGCGCATCTGCATCCGGTCTGATTTGAAAGACAATAGTATTCATGTTGTAGGCTTTCACCGAATCCAGCAAAGCCACCATTTCTGCTTTTTGTTCATCCGTGGTAAGTTTGTTGGTAGACGGCCAGTCGATGTTTTCCACTGTAGCAATCCATACGGCTCTCATTTCGCGCTTGGGATACTCTTTCGCATGGAGGGAAACTGCCAATCCCATCAACAGGAATATCAAAGGAATACAATTGATCTTCTTCACGAGGTTAAGTGTTTTAGTTGTTTGACTGATAAGTATTTTTTATTTGTAATATTCGTCATTGTCTTCTGCCATAAAATCTTTGTGCCGGCGAACAAACCTGTAATAGGCCAAATCTCCTGGTTATCCCATCCTTTTGTTCTGTGCCTCCAGTATCAATCTGTCTTCCAAGGCTATCACTTGTAAGTTACATCCATGTGCCACGTCCATTTGTCAAAATAGAGGTTGCCGCCTTTCCATTCGACTTCGCCTCTCTGGAAATCATAAGGTTCGCTTCTGAGGAATTTTTTCCCGGGGGTAAAAGGCTGACTGATATCATCGTTCACGATCAAACGGTAGGAATCAATGCCGGTGTTATAGAAATTTCTGATCTTTGGATCGGTACTGTCTTGTAATCCGAATGACTGATCCACCGGAACCCAGCCGATCCCTTCAAAGTTGACTTCACACCAGTCGTGCAAATTCACCTCATTGGGGTGAAGCATCCATCCGCTTTGCCATTTGGCAGGAATTCCGGCATATCTGGCCAGCGACATAAAAAGCAACGTTTGCATTCCGCAATCACCATGGCGGTTTTCCATGACGAATCCGGGGATATCAGGCATGATACTGTACTCCAGCGCGCTTGCCCATGTGACTGAATCATTGATCCATTGATAAATTTTTCGAACCTGAAGCAATGGATTAGTTTCGTTTTGCAAAATACTATTGGCCAGAGATTTGATCCTGGAATTGAATTCGATTTGAGGTGGCCTTTCAGCTGTATATTCTTGATAGAGCATGCTTCGTTTCTGGTAAGGCTGAATCATTTCAGGCGTGAGTTGGAAGGTTTGTGCCAGGGAAGTAAATTCAATTTCGGTATGGAAAACGGTTGGTTCATGGGCAATGGCGATTTTCTCCAGGTAAATGGATCGCTGGAGATCGGATGCGGGTGAAACCTGATTGGAGGCTGGGTCAGTGTTAAGTAAACTGATATTTGTTTGTCTGGAATGGTTTTCACGAGGGAAGGGCATCCAGCATCGGATTGTTTCTCCTGCCGGAACAGCATCGGCATGGACTTGAATGGTATAGGAGAGTATCATGCGAACCGGGTTCACAGGTTTTCCTAATATATCGGTTTTTTCAATGACATCTGAAGTATGTGCAAGTTTAAAAGTGGTAAATGGATCAGGGGTTCCATCCTCTTTTGGACTCTTTTTTTTCAACCAGGACTGATCCAGCAAAAAAAGATTGCTGACGCAATTCTTGAAATATCGTTTTTCGCCATTAAGCACCCGTGCATCTATTTTATGATCCTCTTCCAGGCGGAGCAAATCTTTCCTTGTTACGTTGGGATCATACCTGACCAGTTTTTGCAAAACAGCCGAATCAGTTAGTGTGAAATCCTTCCTGATCCTGTTGCATATTTCCAGCAAGGAATCAGCTTTAGCCTTTTCTTTGACCGGAATATTATTATTTTTTAGGATAGCATTGGCAATTTTCGAAACATTTGTGAGCTCGCCTTTGGCCAGCATACTTTCAGCCTGGGCATTGGTTTCCTGACTGTTCGTGAGGCTGCATCCTGTCAGAGTTGCCAGGATAAAAGCTGAAAATATCATTTTTCTGATCAGGGTGGTCATAAGCTAAAATTAATCAAAATAATAAATCAATGTCCGGTCAATATTTGGCATCAGGATCCTGCCTCTCCCAATTTGCAAAACCGGTATCCCTTTCTTGTCAAAAAATCAAGTAGTTCGTCCAATTTTAGATAGAACTTGTCAGTTCTGAGCGGAGAAGTACCCAGGTGAATCAGAATCAATGTTCCATTAAAGGCTTTCGGGTCAGTAGCTTCAAACTGTTTCAAATCGTTCATGATCTGTTCTGACGAACGGTAATTGGGCATGTCAGGTGTGGTATAATCAGCATTTGACCTGATTCCGGGAGTAAAGTTGATGGTGGTAAGCCCCATCTGGTGCGCCCATGAAACTGTGCTCTGGTTGTACCATTCATAGGGAGGAAGAAAGTAGCGGGCTTGTGGGACCGTAATCCCAAGTTGATTCAACTCTTTATAATTTGATCTCAAGTCCTGTTCAAACCCGATCTGAGTGATCATCAGTGAATCTCTCTTGTTCCAGTCGGCGTACAAAAGATGCTTGTCGGAATGGGCCCCCAGATAGTGCCCCTCTGCGATTAATTTTTTGATTAGTTGGTGATTTTGTTTGTTTCGGTAGAAATCACCTGTCAGGAAGAATGAACCTTTGGCGCCAAATTTCAAGAGCGATTTTTCGATGGCCGGTCCGCCTTCGCTAAATTCATGTGCCGAAAATATCAGGTAAATCTTCTTTTCCTCAGTATTCATCCTTACAATAGCTCCCTGTTTATCCGGGGTCATGGTTAAAGTGGCCGTTTTTTGACCTTCAGCCTCCAGGGAGGAGAGGAGGTAACTCAGGCTGGCAGTTCCATCCATGGTGGGTTCGTTGGTAGAATAATCTCCGTTGTCATCGTGGTAAACGGCTTTCCCGTTCTGGTATCCGGCATAGGAATCTGTTCTGTGGAGAGTGATTCCAAGCAGCGATTTGAAGATCTGCGTGTATACCGGACCATCCACCAGTCCGCCATAAGTGGGCTGTTTCATCCGGTAGGTTATGGCGGAATGAGGATCTGTGGGGTAATCGCCTGTGGAAGGAAGGCCCACAATCATGGAAGTTCCCCAGGGGTTACATCCGAAAAGCCAGTCTGTCAGGGAGGCTTCGAGCGCTTCAAACTCGCGGTCTCCTGTAATTTGGCGATAAAGTCTTGCCTGGGTGGCTGCGGCCACCACCAGATTGTTCGAGCACCAGATAAAAGGCACTCCTATCGGGAATGGATCATTGACAGAGAACGACTGCAGCGAAGTCAATCCCTGTTTCAGGAAGGCTGCAAATTTTTTTGAAATGATGGTGTCTGTCGATTGGGCCAGCAGGGTATGACCCAGATTAACAAAAGGATAGAACTGGTAATGCCTGGCGCGATGGAGTTCCATCCAGGGAGTCACCTGCTCAAGTTCTCCCCATTTTGCTGCAATTTTTTGATCATTCATTGAACCGGAAGAGATGAACATTGTAGCGGCAGCCAACTCCAGATCATCCACATAGTTTTCCTCTTCATAAAAATAGGGGGAAACCACGCATGCCGTCTGACAAACTCCCGGATCAGACAACGCAAATTCCCATGCCTCCCTTGCTTTTATCTTCAGTTTATCTGCCCAAACCGGATCGAGACGGTTGAAAACTTCTGCACCCAAAGCAAACGAGGAACTAAATTTGGCAGCAGCAGATGATACGCCGGTCGTACGATTTTGATGTATGCCTGTTCCCTGGGGTTGGCCGGTAACAAAATAGACCGGTCTGAATTTCTTTCCAAAACCGTATGAAGTTGTGTCGAGGTTAGGCAGACGGTACCCACGGTGATCGCGGTCGTCGGCGACCTGGTAGTACATTTCATTTTTGGACGGATTCATCTTCAGCAACCATTCCAATCCCCATCTTGCTTCATCCAGGATATCCGGAACTCCATTGGTCCCCGGTAATCCGTTCGCCTTGAAATTATCTCCATAGATTTTGGGGTTTTCGTGGTAGGCGAAAAGCATCTGATAAACCGCGTTGGCAGATGTAAGGGTATATTGAAGATAGTCGGAGGCATCGTGCCACCCCCCCACCACATCCAACCATTTGCCGGATTTGGTTGGATGGTCTACTACGATGCCGTCAGCGGTATGACAGGAGTCTTTCAGGAAGGGATTAAATCCGCACCGTTGTTGCCTGAGGTACTGTAGAATATAATCTGCAGTTCCGTTAAAAACAAGGGGTGAGATCGCAAATGAAGGGGATACGGAATTGCCGGCTTCGAGATAGTATCCTCCGGGTTGTACTACAGATGAGAAATTGAGCCGGTATGCACTTTTTTTACTCCAGGCGGCTCCATTCGCCACGAGCGGATTTCCTTCAAATATTACCTTGCCGGATAGATTCTCGATTATCCTGAATTTTTTTATAGAAACAGTCTGATCGCTCAGGAATACTGCAATTTTAACACCATCAGGAAGATAGCCCATCTGATTGATCCGGATCACTTCATCGCCTGTTACCTGAAAAACAATACTGAAAAGAAGCATGCATATACCGATAAATCTGTTCATAACGATGAAATAAAGCAGGTGAAATCCGGTGCAGTAAACACCAAAAGTAGATTAAAAATTGAAAAATACAATATTGGTCATACATGTTGTATAATACCTGTATTATATTGTTAAAATATTTATCTTTATGGCAAGAATTAAACTAACCAAGGTGATATTAATAGCAGACAGCGGATCTACCAAATGTGCCTGGAAATTAATTTCCCGAACTGGAGACATGAGAGGCATCAGTACATCCGGCATCAACCCTTACTTTCGTACCACGGAATCTGTTTTCGAAGAATTGCACAAGGAACTGTTGCCTTTTACTCTTGAAAATGTGGACAGGATTTTTTTCTACGGATCGGGTATCGTCAACGCTGAAAAGGCGGAAGTCATCCATGCCGCACTTCGGCAACTTTACAAGGATGCTGAAATTGAACTTTTCAGCGACGTGATGGCTGCCTCCAGATCCATATTTGGAACTACCGGAGGAATTGCCTGCATTCTTGGGACAGGATCCAACGCATGCCTGTATGACGGGAAACAAGTCGTCGGTGGGATTTCCCCGCTGGGATTTATACTCGGAGACGAAGGAAGCGGGGCGATTTTTGGAAAAAAACTGCTTGGAGATTATTTCAAGGAGGTCATGCCTGAAGAACTCAGAATCAAATTTGAAAATAAATACCACCTGACCAGGGATGAAGCCCTTCAGCGAGTTTATAAAACGGAACGGCCCAATCATTTTCTGGCCTCTTTTGCTCCTTTCCTTTCATCGGAAATTTCATCGGACTATTGCCAACAACTTGTTCAGGTCAGTTTGAATGAGTTTTTTGAACGCAATGTGAAAAAAATTCCTGGGTACCGAACTTATCCGATTGGGTTTGTCGGATCCGTTGCCTTTTATTTCAAAGAGATTATCCATGAATTATGTGCCAGGAATCAAATGAATTGCATCTCAGTTGTTAAGGACCCAATGGAAGGATTAGTACAATATCACTTGAAACCAAACTTTTAAGCAGAATAAAATGACGAACGAAAGCATTACCGAAAAAGATTCGTTGTACCACGACTTGGAGAAGATGTCTGTGAAGGAGTTACTAATGAATATCCATGAGGAGGACAAAAAAATTCTTCCGGCGATCCATGCTGAGATACCACGGATTGAAAAACTGGTGGAAGAAGTCTACCTCAGGATGAAAAAAGGGGGTCGACTGTTCTACATGGGTGCCGGTACCAGCGGTCGACTGGGAATACTGGATGCCTCCGAGATTCCTCCGACTTTCGGAGTAGGCTATGGTTTGGTTATCGGACTCATTGCCGGTGGAGACAAAGCCATCCGCAAAGCGGTTGAAGCAGCGGAAGATGACGAGGAGATGGGTTGGAAGGAGCTTGAGAGACTGGAAATTAATGAATTGGACACAGTTGTAGGAATAGCTGCCTCAGGTCGTACACCCTATGTCGTTGGAGCTGTAAAAAAGGCTCGTGAACGAGGAATCCTTACCGCTTGCATCGTTAACAATCCGGGCAGCATCCTGGCCAAACATGTAGATATTGCCATTGAAGCGGTGGTAGGACCAGAATTCGTAACCGGAAGTACACGAATGAAATCAGGAACCTCTCAGAAATTAATTCTAAACATGATCACTACCTCTGTGATGATCAAACTGGGAAGGGTAAAAGGGAATAAAATGGTCAACATGCAACTGACCAATCAAAAACTGGTTCACAGGGGAACACGAATGATTGTCAGTGAACTGGGCTACAGCGAAGACAAGGCAAAACGGTTGCTTCTGCTTCATGGCTCCGTGAATGAAGTGTTGAATGCCGCAAGAAATGAAAAGTGAGTAATAACCGGTATATCATAAAAAATGGAGAACAATTGTTCGCCATTTTTTATGATATACCGGTTATTTTTATTTTAAGACCTGTTTGATCAGTTCAGGAATTTCACTTGGAATCTTGGCCACTTTAACGCCAACTCTTTCAAATGCTTTGATTTTCTCTTCAGCTGTTCCGCTTCCACTTGAGATAATCGCTCCTGCATGACCCATTCTTTTTCCCGGAGGCGCTGACTGACCTGCAATAAATGCGACTACCGGTTTGGTGATGTGCTCCTGAATGTATAAAGCGGCACGTTCTTCCGCATCACCGCCGATTTCACCGATCAGCACGATGGCCTCAGTGGCTGGATCATCCTGAAACATCTGAAGCAGCTCAAGGTAGTACAGTCCGGCAACCGGGTCACCCCCAATGCCAACACAAGTGCTTTGACCAATGCCATTGCTCGTTAACTGGTAAACCATCTCATAGGTCAAAGTACCGCTGCGGCTCATCAATCCGACATTACCTTTAAGGAAGATGTTTCCGGGAAGAATTCCAACAAGTGCCTCATCCGGCGAAATCAGTCCGGGGCAGTTGGGTCCGATCAGTTTGGTGCCTTTTTTTGCGAGATAAGGCATCACTTTAACCATATCCAGGGTAGGAACACCTTCGGAAATGGCAATAACGAGTCCGATGCCGGCTTCAGAAGCTTCAAGAATTGCATCGGCTGCAAGATGGGCTGGTACAAAGATGATGGATGTATTTGCGCCGGTTGCCAGAACGGCGGCTTCAACTGTATTGAAAACCGGAATGCCATCGACTGCCGTACCCCCTTTCCCGGGAGAGACGCCAGCTACAACATTTGTTCCGTATGCTTTCATTTTGCCGGCATGGAAACTGCCATCCCTGCCTGTGATCCCCTGTACAAGTAATTTCGTATTTTGATTGACTAAAATGCTCATATCGTAATTAATAAGGTGGTTCGTAATATTATTTGCACAATTCTATGGCTTTTTGAGCAGCCTGGCTCATGGTCTCAACGATCGGCAGATTGGCCTCTTTCAGGATCTCGAGTCCTTCCTTGGAGTTGGTTCCTGAGAGACGCACCACGATCGGAACTTCAACTTTGATTTTATCCAGTGCAATGACCAATCCCCTTGCCACGTCATCACAACGGGTGATACCCCCGAAGATGTTGATCATGACGACCTTCACATTTTTGTCGGAAAGGATGAGATTCATGGCATCAATTACTTTCTGTGGATTGGAGCTTCCGCCGATATCCAGGAAGTTGGCAGGTTCTCCGCCAAAATATTTGATCAGGTCGAGTGTAGCCATTGCCAGACCGGCACCATTCACCATGCAGCCGATAGAGCCATCAAGCCGGATGTAGGTCAATCCTTTTTCTTTGGCGTCAAGTTCCTTGAGTTCATCTTCTGTCGGCTCATTCAAGGCCTCTATGGCGCTCTGTCTGAAGAGTGCGTTGTCGTCAAAATTCATTTTGCCATCCAAAGCGAGTAATTTACCATCTTCCGTGATCACCAATGGATTGATCTCTACCAACGAGGAATCGGTATCCATGAAAATGCGGTAAAGCTTCTGGAAAAGATCGGCACCTTGCTTGACCAGGTTGAAATCGCTAAATAGTGCAAAGGCAATTTTTCTTGCCAGAAATGGAGTAAGTCCCAAATCCGGATCAATGATAAACTTGTGGATGGCATCCGGATTATCTTTCGCTACCTCTTCAATCTCCACACCTCCTTCACTGCTGGCCATGAAGATCACCGATTTGGAATTTCGGTCAATGGTCAGTCCAACATAGAATTCCGAGGAGAATTTAACCCCCTGTGCAATCAGGATTTTTTCGACAGTATATCCTTTGATATCCATGCCAAGGATTTTACCTGCCATTTCAGGAACCTCCTGTTTTGTCCTGGCCAGTTTCACTCCGCCGGCTTTTCCTCTTCCTCCTACAAGAACCTGAGCTTTGACAACTACCGGCAGTCCAAGTTTCTCTGCTGCAGCCACCGCTTCATCAACGGTGTAACAGACTACTTCATTGGTAACAGGTATCAGATAGCGGGAAAATATCTCCTTCGCTTGATATTCATGAATCTTCATATCTATATTGTTTGATTAAAATGAGTTCGCTGGTATTGAAATCAGATTTTTTGTCTTTACGAATTGAATGCTTGAAAATTTTAGTTTGTTAATTCGATGTGAAATTAAATAAATTTTTAAAAAAGATTTAAATTAGCGCTCCTAATTAAGCGCAATGAGGAATAAAATATTTTCAGCCATTAAAATGTACACCGTTATCATCCTCGGATTGGCACTGTACGCATTTGGAGTGACTGCTTTTCTTCTTCCTGTGAAAATTACGGCCGGTGGCGTGACAGGGATTTCCATGCTGATATTTTATGCAACAGGTGTTCCGGCAGGATACCCCTATTTCCTCATCAACTGTTTTCTGATCATCCTTGCGATTCGAATCCTGGGTACCAATTTTGGGCTGAAGACACTTTTTAGTATGGTCGTCATCTCATTGTTGCTTAACATTATGCCGATTTTTATTAAAGAGCCGCTTGTGAAGGATCTATTTCTCTCTTCTGTTTTGGGGGGGATACTTGGTGGCGTCGGACTGGGTCTCACTTTTAACCAGGGAGGCAGTACGGGAGGCACCGACATCATCGCCATGATCATCAACAAGTACCGGAATATTAGTCCGGGCAGGGTTATTATGTATTGTGACGTCCTTATTATCAGTTCCTCATTTTTTGTTCTCAAATCAGTTGAAATTCTGGTTTATGGTTACGTTACCATGTGGATTGTTGCCTATTCGATCGATGCATTTCTTACTGGAGCACAGCAATCCGTCCAACTTTTCATCTTTTCTGATAAATATGAGCAGATTGCCGACTATATCAATACGGAATCTCGCAGAGGTCTGACTATTATTGATGGGACAGGATGGTACACCAAGAAACAGGTAAAGATGATCATGACGGTCGTGAGGAAGCGGGAATCACCCATGATATTTCAGAAAATTAAACAGATCGACCCTGATGCCTTTATCTCACAAGGCTCTGTGATGGGTGTTTATGGAAAGGGGTTTGATGAAATCAGACATTAGAATCAAAATTTTTAACCGGCTAAAAAATGCCGGAGAACGATCTACCCAAAAAAGATATTGGCCTGAATGGATTTTGGGCATTTCTCTGTTTTTACTCCTGATCTTTACTTTTTCACGGATTTTGTGGTACAACTACATGATTCCGACCGTCGATCAAAAGGATGATATCCTGCTTGCTGAGCCAAAACTTCTGTATGGACTACCCGTAGATTCTTTTCACGTGGAGGAGAATAATCTGAGGATGAATGAAAGCCTTTCAGACATTCTGACCGACAGAGGGGTTTCTTCCCAGGTAATTGACCGCTTAGCCCACCTGCCAGCCTCGGTATTTGATCTCCGGAAAATGAAAGTTGGCAACGATTATGCCGTTTTTTATTCGAAGGATTCCCTCCGGAAGCCTCTTTATTTTGCCTATTCCGAAAATCCTGTCAACTATTATCTGTATCGTCTTGCCTTTGATTCATGTAATGTGGTTGCGGGTAAAAATGAGGTCACAACCGAGCGGAAAGTGGCAACGGGAGTGATTAATTCATCGCTCTGGAATGCGATGAAAGAAAACAATCTTGATCCGATGCTGGCCATTCAGTTGTCGGAACTCTTTGCCTGGACCATCGATTTCTTTGCCATTCAGAAGGGGGATCATTTTACGGTGATTTATGATCAGGATTATGTGAAGGGTGAAAAAATTGGGATAGAAAAAATTCACGCAGCAGTTTTTAATTCATCAGGGCAGGATTTTTATGCCATTTTCTTTTCTCAGGAAGATGGACAGAATTTCTTTGATGAACAGGGAAGAAGTATCCGTAAGGAATTTTTGAAAGCTCCGATGAAGATGTTCAGAATTAGTTCGAGATTTTCGACGGCAAGAATGCATCCGGTACTGAGGATTGTCAGACCTCACTTTGGTGTTGATTATGCGGCTCCGACCGGGACTCCGGTCTACACCATTGGTGATGGGGTAGTAGTAACGAGAGCCTATCAACCAGGTGGCGGAGGTAATTTCATCAAAATAAAACACAACTCTGTCTATACCACCACTTACATGCACCTTTCAAAGTTTGCTCCCGGTGTTCAGCCCGGATCACGTGTAAAACAAGGAGATATGATTGGTTTTGTCGGATCAACCGGACTTGCCACCGGCCCGCATCTGGATTTTCGCGTCTTTATGAATGGGTCACCGGTTGATCCGTTGAATGTCAAATCACCTCCGGCAGATCCTGTTACAGATAAGAACAGACCTGCCTTCCTGACTGTGAGAGACAAACTGATGAAGGAACTGAAGAGTGCGAAGTCTCAAGTCTCTAAAATGAAATCCGCCCTTTGATCATCAGATTTTTTTCTCTTCGGATAGCATGACGTCGGCAACAAACTGTCGGATTTGTTGTTCGTCTGTCTTTTTGCAAATCAGCAGGGTCTTTTGCGATTCAACAACGATATAATTCTTCAATCCCTGAATGACTGCGATCTTCTCCTCAGGCAGGTTGACAATACAACCTTCTGTCTCGTAGAGGAAGATTTTCTTTCCCGAAACGGCATTGCCATTTTTATCGAGAGTGTGGTTTTCGTAGAGTGAGCCCCATGTTCCAAGGTCAGACCATCCGAAATCGGCAGTCAGGACAAATACGTTGTCCGCTTTTTCCATAATTCCGTAGTCGATGGATATGTTGGGACATTCTGAATAGGTCTTGTTGATGAAGAAGCATTCATCGGGGGTATTGATCAGCTTTTTCCCGTTGTCGAACAGTGAATTGACATCAGGAAGATGCTTTTCCAGGGCATTCATGATGGCCTTGACTGACCACACAAAAATGCCGGAATTCCAGTAAAACTCTCCGGTATCAAGGAATACCTGCGCCATGGCACGGTCGGGTTTTTCTGTAAATGTTTTCACTTTGTACAGATTATCAAAGCTGTTGAAATCGACCTTGTCGTTGACCTGAATGTAGCCATAACCGGTTTCAGGACGGGATGGCTGAATGCCTAAAGTAACCAGTACCTCTTTTTCGCCGGCAAACTGCAATCCCTTTTCTATTTCGTTGAGAAAAAGATCTTCTTTCAGGATCAGGTGGTCGGAAGGGGAAACGACGATTTTTGCTGTTGGGCAGATGCTGTGAATTTTATAGGAGGCATAGGCAATACATGGAGCCGTATTTCTTCTGAGAGGTTCAAGCAATACCTGGGATTCTTTTAGCTGCGGCAGCTGTTCCATGACCAGCTCTTTGTAGTTTTCACTGGTCACAATATAAACGTTCTCTGCAGGCATGATCCGGTTAAAACGCTCGAAAGTGAGCTGAAGCAGTGTTTTCCCGATTCCCAGAATGTCGATAAACTGTTTTGGCCGGTCAGCGGTGCTTAATGGCCAGAAGCGGCTTCCGATCCCGCCCGCCATGATGACGCAATAATTTTTACAATTTCCCATGTTCAGGCTATTTTGACCAAAATTAGAATAAATTTTCAAAATGAGCTCATATTGTACGTAAAACGAAACTACAATTAGCTTCCGGCCATTATTTAAAAATTTTGTACTTTTAACAAAAAATTTCATGCGGATATTCAACGAAATCGGCTCCTATTTTTTGTTGATGTTTCGGGTCTTCAGTAAACCTGAAAAGGGTCGTATATATTGGCGGCAACTGTTACTGGAGATCGAAAAGCTGGGAATTCAGTCGATCGGGATTGTGGCAATTATCTCAGTTTTTATGGGTGGTATTATCACCCTGCAGCTTACCTATAACATGTCCAACCCATTGATGCCTACCTATCTTATTGGTCTGGGGAACCGCGACACACTGATTCTTGAGTTCTCCTGTACTGTTCTCAGCCTGATGTTAGCCGGTAAAGTAGGATCGAATATTGCTTCCGAAATAGGGAGTATGAGAGTCACGGAACAGATTGATTCACTGGAATTAATGGGGGTTAATTCGGCCTCTTTTCTGATTCTGCCAAAGATAATTGCAGTTGTTTTTATCAGTCCGATCCTGTTTGTTTTGAGTGTGTTCTGCGGCATAATCGGGGGCTTGATTGCTGGCCCGGTTTCGGGTGTTGTGACGGTCGCCCAATACATGGGGGGCATAAAAACCATGTTTATTCCATTTTATGTTTCCTTCTCTATCATTAAGACCCTGGTTTTTGGATTTCTGATATCATCTGTTCCTGCTTATTGGGGATACTATGTGCAGGGAGGAGCACTCGAAGTGGGTCGTGCCAGCACACGTGCAGTTGTCAATACGAGTATTCTGATTCTGTTCTTCGATTTGATTCTAACCCAACTGCTTTTTAAATGATTGAGATAAGAAACATAAGGAAATCATTTGAAAACAGGGATATTCTCAAGGATATTTCAACTGTTTTTGAAAAAGGGAAAACCAACCTGATTATCGGTCAGAGTGGATCGGGGAAGACAGTATTGCTTAAATCAATTGTCAGGTTACTGGAAGTAGAAGAAGGAGAGATACTTTTTGACGGGAGAGATGTCAGGAAAATGAGTTTCATGGAACTCAAGAGGCTCAGGCAGGAGATGGGAATGGTATTTCAGGGAGGCGCCTTGTTCGATTCCATGAGCGTGGCCGAAAATGTGAGATTTCCCATGGATATGTTTACCACGATGACCCCGGGTGAAAAAAGCAAACATGTCGATTTCTGCCTCGACAGGGTAAACATCAAAGGAGCACATCATCTTTTCCCTTCTGAAATATCCGGAGGCATGAGAAAGCGGGTAGCCATTGCCAGGGCGATTGCGTTAAACCCGAAATATCTCTTCTGTGATGAGCCCAATTCTGGTCTTGATCCGGTTACATCCATCCTGATCGATAACCTCATCAAGGAGATTACGGTTGAATTTGATATCACGACACTGATCAACACACATGATATGAACTCGGTGATGGAGATCGGCGACAATATATTGTTTATCTCACAAGGTGAAAAGGGCTGGGAGGGAAACAGCACCCAGGTATTGTTCACAAGAAATAAAAAACTCAACGAATTTGTGTTTGCATCACCCTTGTCCAAACGCATTCGTGAATTGAAACAAAGAGAGGACGACGAATGAAATACAGAATATTTTTTCAGGTTTTAATTTTGGTGGCTATCATGGCCTGCTCAGGTGACAACGCGCCTTCGGGGGTCTTATCCAGGAAAAAAATCGTCCCGATCCTGGTGGATATTCATCTTTCTGAGGCAATGAACAATCAGAAGTACAATCTGGCCATGATCCGGGACAGCCTGTCTGAAGATCTGTACCTTTCTATTTGCAAAAAGCATAAAATTGAACGGTCTGTCATCGAAAATTCTTTGATCTGGTACGGCAAACATACCAAGGAGTACATACCGGTGTACAATGAGGTTTTAGACGTTTTGAGCGAAATGGAGGTGAAAGCCAAAAGCGACACCCTGCGACCTGTTCATGTGGGGGGGTATGATCTGGACACCTCAAAAACGATGAAAGCTCCTCCCGTTCCTGTTAAAACCGATGCTGCCGTCAAGTGATGGCTTCTTCGAAAAAACCAATTCATGCGTAAAATCTCAGCCCACCTGATTCTGGATGGACGCGGTAACTGTTATTCAAAAGGAATCCTTACAGTCGATGCGAATGGCACTATCCTGGATGTTGAAGACACAGGAGGGATTTTGGAAGAATCATCTGAAGTGGAATTCTATAGCGGTGCCTTAGTCCCTGGTTTTGTCAATGCCCATTGCCATCTGGAATTGTCACATTTGCAAAATGCCTTTCCTGAAGGGACCGGCTTTGTCCCTTTTCTGAAAAGTGTGGTTAATAACAGGACTTCAGAAACCTCTGAGATATTGAAAGCTGCCGAAAAGGCCGACATCCTCATGTACAGGAACGGAATTGTTGCTGTAGGTGATATTGCCAATGGAATCTCCGCTTTTGAAGTTAAAACTGAGTCAAAAATCAAATACCATACCTTTATCGAGGCGCTGGGATTTTCGCCGGGACGTTCAGTGAAAGCATTCGAATGGGTCGGTAATTGTGCGGCTATTGCCCACAACATGGGTCTCAGTTCCTCAATCGTCCCACATTCGCCTTATTCAGTGTCTGCTCCGCTTTTCGAGGCAATTGCAGAAGAGGCCCGAAAGAGAGGTTCTATTCTATCCATTCACAGCCAGGAGAGTACCGACGAGGACGAATTGTACCTGTTGGGAACCGGGGATATGGTCGGCCATCTGCAGGATAATCTGACCATCGATACTTCTTTTTTTCAACCTACCGGGAGAAGCGCTATCCAAAGTGTCCTCGAATATCTGCCTGCACAGAACAACCTGCTTCTGGTTCACAACCTCTATACCAGACAGTCGGATATTGACTACGTCGAAAGTGTCCGGGATCCTGGAAATACCTGGTTTGTTCTGTGTCCGGGTTCCAATCTCTACATTCAAAATAAACTGCCCGATGTTGATCTTTTCAGAAAAAACGGTCTGCAGGTTTGTCTGGGAACAGATAGTCTGGTTTCCAATCATCAGCTCTCAATCCTCGAAGAAATGAAAATTATTCAAAATGTTTACCCGGAAATTTTTTTGGCGGAAATGACCATGTGGGCAACACTGAATGGTGCCAGAGCGCTGAATATGAGTGATTGGGCCGGTTCATTTGAGGTCGGAAAGCGTCCCGGGATTAATCTGCTGACAGGGCTTGACCTGGCCGGCGGAAAACTCTTACCCGCCACAAGGGTAAGAAGAATAGGTTAATATTTAAAACAGACAAACGGGTTATGGCAACTTTTCTTTTCGATCAAACGATCTTCGGACCTGTGATCAGTAGGCGGTTAGGAGTCTCTCTGGGTATCAACCTGCTGCCGAATGATACAAAAGTGTGCTCCTTCGATTGCATATACTGCGAATGCGGATGGAATCCGGACAGAAATAAAATCCGGGTGGTTCTTCCCGGACGGAAGGCTGTTGAATCACTTCTCAGACAAAAGTTACTTGAAATGCAGGGTGAATCGCTTCTTCCTGATGTGATCACTTTTGCCGGGAACGGGGAGCCAACGATGCATCCTGATTTTGAAGGCATCATTGTCGATACAATCCGGTTGAGGGATGAACTATCTCCAAAGTCCAGAATTGCCGTGCTATCCAACTCCACGATGCTGCACAAAGCACCGGTAGTGAATGCACTGAAGATGGTAGATGACAACATTCTGAAACTTGATTCCGGTATTTTGGAAACCATCTTGTTGTTGAATAAGCCGACAGGGAAATTGGATCTGAAAAAAATGACCAGTCACTTGAAAATATTTGAAGGAGATCTGATCATACAAACTATGTTCCTGAAAGGATCATTCAATGGAGTGATGTTCGATAATACCACCGAAACCGAACTTGTAGCCTGGATAAGCCTGCTGAAGGAGATCCGCCCTAAGATGGTCATGATTTACTCCATTGCCCGTGATACACCGGCAGATACCCTTTTGGGAATACCCCTGAAACAACTTCAGAAAATTGCAGCCAGGGTGAAACGGGATACCGGGATTCCGGTGCAGGTAAGCGGTTAAGGAGGAGGGGACGATGAGACGTGCGCGACTCCTGGGTTTAGCCGCAGAGCGGCGACATGTTGGTAGCCAGGGGTGGAGCGCAGCGGAGCCCCTGGAAGAGAAGGCAGCGAATGCACTGTCCGTGTTCGGAATTAGATAGCTCAGGGATTGTGTGGATCGGACGGAAGACGCAGATAGTTGATGGGACGACAGTGATACGGAAAGACACAGACGATCGGCTGATTAGCTTATAATGTCAAGATCCTGATAGTCCTGCTTGTCCAACGATAAGCAGATAACGGCAACAAGTCAAAGTGACTGAACGAATAATTGAAAATGAAGAGATTTAAAAACCTATGCAGATAGAAATTCTCCAATTAACGGAAGGCGCTAAAAATGCGCAAGGCACCACGGTGGTGATTGATGTATTCCGCGCTTTTTCAACAGCCTGTTATCTTATGGCTGCAGGTGCCGAACGGATTATTCCCGTTGAGCAGGTTGAAGATGCCTTGCGGTTGAAGGATCTTTTCCCGGAGGCGATATTGCTCGGAGAAAGGAGTGAACAAAAGGTTCCCGGATTCGATTTCGGCAATTCCCCCACCCATATTCAACATTTGAATTTTAGCGGAAAAACAATCATCATGACTACCAGTTCGGGAACGAAAGGGCTGATGAATGCAAGAAATGCGGATGAAATTCTGAGTGGCAGTTTCGTCAATGCCGGTGCGATCATCCGTTACCTGGCCCACAAAAATCCGGAAAAGGTGAGCCTCGTCTGTATGGGTTATGAAGGCCACCGCCCTACGCAGGAAGATACCTTTTTGGCAGAATACATCAAGGCCAAATTGACCTTTCATCCGATTGATTTTACGGAGATGAAGACGATTCTCAGAACTGGTGACGGCGCAAGACTGCTGGATCCAGCCAACCATTCCTGGTCTCCTTCAACCGATTTTGATCTCTGCCTCGACCTTGACAGGTTTGATTTTGTCTTAAGGTTGGTTGATGAAGCGCAGACGAAAATACTTAAAATGACCAAAGTGATTTAATGTGACAAAATTATCTGCAATGACCATTATATTTGCAGCGCTGATTTTGGATACTTAAAATCCTTCATTGCGTAAACTCAGTGAGCCGCTTTGGCTCATTCCAGTCATAATACAGACATGAAAAATTACGATTTCGACGAAATAATCCCGCGCAGAGGAACTGATTGCGAAAAATATGATCACCTTGAAAGCCATTTCGGCAATGGCAATGCAATCCCGATGTGGGTGGCAGACGGCGACTTCCGGGTACCCGATTTCATTACTTCTGCCATACGTTTAAGGGCCGAGCATGAAATTTATGCCTATTCCTATCGCCCCGACGCGTATTATAATTCGATCATCAGATGGCAAAAGCAACGTCACGACTGGGACATAGAACGGGATATGATCCTTCCAACCCAGGGAGTTGTTTCCACCCTGGCATCCATTATCATGGCCTTTACCGAAAAAGGCGATGAAATAATTATCCAGCCGCCTGTTTATACCCCTTTCTTCTCTTGTGTCAAGGATTGCGGCAGAACAATTGTGGAAAATCCGCTCAAATTATTGGATGGTCGTTATGAGTTTGATTTTGAAGATCTGACCCATAAAATCAGTCCTGACACCAAGCTTTTGATCCTGTGTAATCCTCACAATCCGGTAGGAAGAGTCTGGACCAAAGAAGAACTTAAGGCACTCGGTGATATTTGTCTGGCAAACAATGTTTTGATAATCTCAGATGAAATCCATTCAGACCTGATATTTTCAGGTTTTAATCATCTTCCCCTCCCAAAAGTATCGGACGAACTGGCCGCCAATTGCATCGTATGCATGGCACCAAGCAAAACTTTCAATATTGCCGGACTGGCCACCTCCTTTGTGATTATCCCGGATAAGAAAATCCGACTGCAATTTGACCGTTTTGTGCATATGATGCACGTGAAAGACGGCAATCTGTTTGGGAATATTGCGCTGGTAGCAGCCTATCAGCATGGAATGGACTGGGTGCAACAACAAAACGAATACCTTGAAGCCAACAGGGATTATCTACTGAGATTTTTCTCGGAGAAAATGCCAAAAGTAAAGATGATCTTTACGGAAGCAACTTACCTTGCCTGGATTGATTTCCGGGAATATGGCATGGAGGAGAATGAGTTGAACAGACTCCTGATCGATCGCGCCGGTGTTGTATTGAACAAGGGATCGATTTACGGGAAGGAAGGAATCGGATATTTCAGATTGAATTTTGCATGTCCGCTGCAGGTACTTGAACAGGCATTACTCAATATTGAAGCGGTTTTAGGTTGAACTTGAAGATTCGACGATTTAATAATTCCGCAATTCGATGATGAGTTGATTGGTAGATGAAAGGATTGGGCGGGTTAGAAAGCCGGAAAATCGACTACTGAATCTAATCGGTTCCGTTTCAAAGAAGCAATCCCAAAATTAAGTCACTCCTTGTTATTTGGTCCTGGACAATACTTGTCCTGCAAAATTCCTGAGTTCATCTTTGTCGGCATCCTCAATATGCAATTTTTTCAGTGTCTCAAGTGCCAGATCATGGTAATGCGTCATCAGTTTTTTTGTTTCTTCGGCAGCTCCCGATCTGTTGAAAATCTCCCTGACGGATTCAATTTTCTCTTTCGGGTCAAAATCGGTTTTCCTGATCCATTCCAGTAACGATGTGCGGTCTTTTCCGGAACTCATTTCAAGTGCGCGCAGAAAGATGAAGGTTTTCTTGTTTTCACAGATATCTCCGCCGATCGCCTTCCCAAAAGAATTCTCATTTCCATAAACATCGAGCCAGTCGTCCTGAAGCTGGAATGCGATTCCGGACTGTATCCCAAAATCATAAAGCAGATTGCAGCTCAGTTCGTCAGCACCCGCAATTAATGCCCCCATTTTCAGGCTACATGCAATGAGTACGGCTGTTTTTAATCTGATCATTTCCAGGTATTCCGGAATTGTTACCTGATCTTTTTCTTCAAATTCCATGTCGTACTGCTGGCCTTCACAAACCTCGAGTGCTGTAGTTGAAAAGAGCGAAAGTAGTGCGGTAAGTTTTGTCGGATCACACCTGGTTAGAAATCGAAATGCCATGATCGACATCGCATCGCCACTCAGGATCGCGCTGTTCTCCCCGTATTTGATATGTACGGAAGGAACTCCTCTGCGGATACCTGCATGATCCATGATGTCGTCGTGGAGGAGGGTGAAGTTGTGAAAGAGTTCTATGGCTGTGGCAGCGGGAATTACCCTTTCAAGATCGGAGGTAAACAAGGATGCGGCATGCAGCATCAGTACGGGTCTGATCCTTTTGCCTCCGACTTTTAAGGAATAGGCAATTGGTTCATAGAGTTGTACGGGAGCAGTAGACTGGATAGATAGAATCTCCCGGCAGAATTCCTTTTCAAAAGATTCCAGAAGATGTTGAAATCTGAGCATGACTTATTTCACTTCCGCTTCCGTTTCAGGAACGGCTTTTTCATCGTTAATCATCTTGCAGTTGCCAACAAAACGGGCTCCAGGCTCAACGGAAAGTTTTCCCATGGTAAGGTTTCCCTTGATCGATGCGGTTGCTTTGAGGGAGAGCAGGTCCTTCACGATGATTTCTCCGGTTACGAAGCCCATGATCTCAGCGCTTGAGCAGCGAATGGTACCTTTTATCTTTGAATCCGGACCAACCACTACTCTGCCTTTGCAATCAAGGTCACCTTCGAGGATTCCATCAATGCGAATATCTCCGTCAGATTCAATGTTCCCTTTTATTTTAGTGTCCTGAGCTATGGTATTCAGGGCTTTAACTTCATTAATGACTGGTTTTGACATGATCGAAATTTTGATCTGATTAAAAATGATGATGAAGATAGTAAATTGCCCAGATTAACTGCAAATATAGATCACAAAAAAATCCCTCTCGGGATTCTTTAGACTTTTGCAGATATGAAAAATCAGAGATTGATCAGATCGGACAATTAGACAGCTGCGCTTTTCTCGATTGCCAGCTTTCCTCTGTAATAACCGCATTCGTTGCAAACGGTATGATATTTTACCGCTGCACCGCAATTAGAACAGGATGAAATCTGAGCAGGTATCGCTTTGTCGTGAGTTCTGCGCTTATCTCTTCTCGTACTGGAGTGTTTGTGCTTAGGATGTGCCATTTTTAATAATCTTTATTTTTAATTACCACTAAATTTTTTTAACTCTTTCCATCTGGGATCCTCCGGTTCATCGGAAGTTTTGCCATGGTATCTCAGTTCTTCCAGCTTTTTGATCATTACCGGATCGCATAAGCTTTCTCCATCTTCTCCATCAGGATGAACTCTCCGGATGGGTAAACTTAATATCACAAATTCGTAGATATACTGTGCAATCTCAACCTGAAAATCGTTGGGGTGAAGATATATCAATTCTGCTTCATCCTCGACGCGCTTTTCGCTGAATTTGACCAGCAAATCTCTTTTACTCTCAACGGGAAAATAAAAATTTTCAAGGCATCTGTCGCAGATAATTTGTACGACACCACGAATTGAAAAAGATAACCTCAGGTAAGTAGAACGTTTTTCAAGTTCAACTTGTATGGTCAAATCTCCTTTCTCAACTTCTGAATTTTCAAATTCATCGAAGAAGCGATCATTGACTACAAAATCAAAAAGATGCTTCCCCTCACTCAATCCTGAAAAAGGAAGGGTGTATTGCGAAAGGTAGTTCATAATTATCCCACTTAAAAAGCAGGGCAAAGGTATAAAAAAATATTATACAAAACGGATATGCATTCAAGTGAAAATGTGAAAATATAAAAATGCGAAAATGAGTGCATTCCTGTTAGCCGTATTTTTACACGGATACCTTGATCATATCCCTGACTGTCTGACAGATGCCTTCCGCGTCAAATCCGCATTCGCGGTATAATTCCTTCTGGGTTCCCTGTTCAACAAACCGATCAGGAACTCCCAGCCTGACCACCTTTTTCTGTATTCCCCGTGATGCAAAATACTCAAGTACTGCGCTGCCAAATCCGCCGTCAATTAATCCATCCTCAATGGTAATGATTTGATCGAACCCGGCAGCGACTTCATCCAGAATTTCACTGTCGATCGGTTTAACAAATCGCATGTCGTAATGGGCTACAGAAATATTTTCAGCGGTCAGCATCTTTCTGGCCTGGGTTACAAAATTTCCGGTGTGCCCGATGGAAAGTATGGCCACGTCATTCCCATCTGCCATTTTTCTTCCTTTCCCTACCGTGATTTCAACAAAATCAGTTTTCCACTCCCTGTTTAGCCCATTGCCGCGCGGATAGCGGATAGAAAATGGTCCTTTGTCGGGAAGTTGGGCCGTATACATGAGATTCCTGAGTTCAATCTCATCCATCGGTGCAGAGACCGTCATGTTGGGAATATTGCGCATGAACGATAAATCGAATACCCCGTGATGTGTGGCACCGTCGGCACCCACTAATCCGCCACGATCCATGCAGAATACGACATTCAACTTTTGCAGGGCGACATCATGGATGATCTGATCATAAGATCTTTGCATGAATGATGAATAGATGTTCACGAAAGGGATCTTTCCGGATACAGCCAAACCGGCGGCAAAAGTTACGGCATGCGGTTCGGCAATTCCAACATCGAAAGCCCTGTCAGGCATTTCTTCCATCATGATGTTCATGGAGCAGCCGCTCGGCATGGCCGGGGTAACTCCCACAATTTCACTGTTTTTTCGGGCCAGTTCGAGTAAGGTTTGTCCGAAAACAATCTGGTATTTAGCGATTTTTGGATTGGAGTCAGACTCCTTGAATATTTCGCCGGTTACCGCATCGAATTTACCCGGAGCATGCCATTTGGTTGCATCCTTCTCAGCCGGGATAAATCCTTTTCCTTTTTTTGTCAGAATATGAAGAAGTTTGGGACCGGGAATTTCTTTCAGATCATTGAGTATCCTGGTAAGGCCTACTACATCATGACCATCTACCGGACCGAAATAGCGAAATCCAAGAGCTTCAAACAGGTTACTGTCGTCAAAAACCAATGATTTTACTGCATGCTGGTGTTTTCGAAGCAAGGCGAGCATATTTCTGCCTGTTTTCCTGAAATGCTTAAGTACCTGCCATACACCGGATCTAAGCTTGTTGTAGGCTTTGGAGGTCTGCATCCTGACGAAATATCTGCTGATCCCTCCGACATTGGGATCAATGGACATGTTGTTGTCGTTGAGAATAACCAGGATATCCGCATTGGCACCTCCTGCATTGTTCAATCCTTCGAAAGCCATTCCGCCTGTCATGGATCCGTCCCCGATGATGGCTACGACTTTTCGGTCTTTTTCGCCGTTCAGCTGGGCTGCGATAGAAATGCCAAGTGCAGCGGAAATCGAAGTAGAGGAGTGGCCAACGCCAAAGGCATCATATTCACTCTCTGATCTGTTGGGGAACCCGCTGATTCCTTTATAGCTCCTGTTGGTATGAAATTGTTTTCTTCTTCCGGTTAAGATTTTATGACCGTATGCCTGATGTCCGACATCCCAGATCAGTTTATCGTAAGGAGCATTGTAAACATAATGGAGGGCCACAGTTAATTCGACGACACCCATACTCGCTCCAAAATGCCCGGGATTGCAAGATGCTTCGCGTATGATCATTTCCCTCAGTTCCGCACAGACCTGAGGTAAATCCTTTTCTTTAACTTTTTTAAGATCAGATGGGTAGTCAATATTTTCGAGCAAATTTGCCATTCAGACAATACTAATTAGGGTCCCTTAAGCTGGATTCGTTGAAGAGCACAAAGATAGTCTTAATTCACTTATTTAACGGCCCACGCAGATTTCAAGGTATGTGCTTCCATCGTTTCAACAAAGAGTTCACCTCCCTGCGTATATAAAACCAGATCCTCTTCTTTCTGGGTTGGCAAAAAACAGGTGCTGATGCCCATTTCCCCGTTGTTCCCTAAAATTTCAATTGATGCGCGGTCAAGGAGTATTTCCAGTACGATTTTTCCGTCTATGGGTTCAAGAACCATCTTAACACCATTCACTTCAAGAATTTTTTTTGCGGTATCATAGTGAATGTCAGTGCCTCCTGATTGTTTTCCGTTGCGGACAATGATCCCGAAAGAGTCAGAATTTTTCGGGTTTAGCGTCGTTTTGAGATACAGGATATCCCCATTGATACCACTTAAAAGATTCCCTTTGATCCCGGGTATCAGGTTTTTACCTTTTTTTAATAGTTCCTTATCATACAAAGCAGATAGCGAAGGAACCGGTTTTCTGCACAATACCGGACCTTTTTTTGTCGTTCTCAGGGTCAATTCCATCGGGAAGCTCATCTGCCCGTTAAAGGCCATGTCGGTATATTCTCCGCCTCTCATCCACGCCATCTGGATAACCTTGCCTTCCGGGGCATTGGAGAGTGTTTGGGCGGCGAAGAAATTCTTCCCGTAATCCAGTTTCTTGATTTCTGTCTCCGGCTTGAAGTTAATCCCATCAAAAGTCCCGATCTTGTAATCTCCCTCACCACTCATAATGACCCACTTCTTCTCTGAAGGTTTTCCTTCAAATGCAACTTCAAAAATATCAGGACACTCACCAATTCCATCAATATGATTCCGGTATTCCCAGTGAAGAAGATCCGAAGATGAATAAAGGGACATTCCGCCCGCTTTTGACTCTTTCCCTTTTGCCTTGTACAAAATAAGAATCCATTTTCCTGTTGCAGCGTGGTAAAACACTTTAGGGTCGTGGCTGTCTTCACCCGGATTGCTGATGAGCGGATTTTTGTCATATTTACTCCAGGTGGATCCCTTGTCCGTGCTGAAGGCAAGATTTTGATTTCCCTGACTGTCTGAATAAAAGATCAGCATAGGCTGGTCGCCTTTCTGCTGTAATCCGGTCAGGTTCAACGAATCGATCACCGCACATCCGGCCATTGGACGACAGGTTGTAATATCAGTCGCCTTTTCATCCGGAGTAAAGGCAAATGGAAGATGTTGCCAGTGAACCAGATCCTTGCTTACCGCATGACCCAGCTTGTTGTTCATTATTTTGCTGTTGACAGAGACATTCTGATAAAACAGATGGTATTCTCCCTTCATAAAAACAAAACCGCCTGTCTCAAACAACCAATCCTTCTCAGGCGAAAAATGAACCTGTGGCCTGTATTTCTCGTTGTAATATTTAGTGTCTGATTTGGCAGCGACAAGGATAAACGCCAGAAAAATTGTATAAACTAAAATCTTCATATTTCGGGGAATTATGAATTGTTGACATTCATTAAGGAATTTTCAAATATACGGCTAAAACGAAAACTTTCATCCAGACAAATAATAATTCTCACTTCGTTTTTAAATCGTAATTTTGTAACGGAAAGTGTGTAAAATGACTGAAGTGAGTGAAATTGCCTGAAGTACTTACTTCCAGTTACAGATTGATCATGAGTTAAAATAATTCATCACTCAAGCCAATATTCATCACTCCAGGCATTTATTAATATTTTCTGAATGACCAATCAAATCGAAATAATGGCTCCGGTGGGTTCCTATGAATCTCTGATGGCAGCCATACAAGCAGGTGCCGGCTCTGTTTATTTTGGAGTGGAACACCTCAATATGAGAGCAAGGTCTGCCAACAATTTTACGCTGGAAGATCTGAAGGAAATTGCCAAACGAGCTGAAAAGGCAGGAGTTAAAACGTACCTCACAGTCAATACTGTTGTCTTTGACGAGGAGGCGGAAACCTTGAAGCGCATCATCCATGCGGCCAAAGAAGCGGGCGTATCTGCTGTCATCGCTTCAGATCTGGCTGTTATCCAGACTTGCCGCGCCATTGGCATGGAGGTGCATATTTCTACCCAACTGAATATTACCAACTACGAAACTGTGAAGTTTTATGCGCAGTTTGCCGACGTGATGGTTCTTGCGAGAGAGATGAACATTGGCCGGGTCTGGGAGATTTCCAAAAAGATCAGGGAGGACAACCTGCGTGGACCAGGCGGCGAACTGATCAGGCTTGAAATGTTTGTCCATGGCGCCTTGTGCATGGCAACTTCCGGTAAATGTTACCTCTCGCTTCATGAGATGAACTCTTCGGCCAACAGGGGATCATGCCTTCAGAGTTGCCGGCGTGCCTATACCGTGACAGATAAGGAAACCGGAGCTGAACTGGAGATTGACAATGAATACATCATGTCGCCTAAAGACCTGAAGACCATTCATTTTCTGAATAAAATTCTGGATGCCGGAGTAACCGTACTGAAAATTGAAGGAAGGGCAAGAAGTGCCGATTATGTCAAGTGTGTGGTAGCGTGTTACCACGAAGCGGCACTGGCCTACCAGGATGGAACTTTTAATGAGGAGAAAATTGCGGATTGGAACATCCGACTGGAATCCGTCTTCAACAGGGGATTCTGGGATGGCTATTACCTCGGTCAGCGTTTGGGTGAGTGGAGTGGAAACTACGGCTCTCTGGCCACAAAAAGAAGGGTCTATCTGGGAAAAGTGACCAACTATTTTACCAATGTAGGTGTTGGAGAGATTAAACTGGAAACTGGTTCATTGAAACCCGGTGATGAAATCATGATCACCGGTCCCAGCAGTGGGGTGCTGCAAACCGTGGTGGAAGAGGTGAGAGTCGAATTGAAACCGGTTGATGAAGCATCCAAAGGATCTTACTGTTCAGTGGCAGTGCCGGCTAAAGTGAGACGATCAGATAAAGTGTATAAAATTGTGGAGGCATCCCAGGTAAAATCACAGTAGGCAGGCAACACCGCTTTGGTAATATTTGCTCCAACCCCTGCTTTACCTCGTTAAAATGCTATTTTTACCTTGGAATACAGTAAAGTGAAGATGGGGAAACGACTATTGATATTGATTACAGTCCTTTTGATGACCGGGATCTTTGCCGGCTGGTATTTTTTTACCCGGGAATCGAAGTATTTTGGCACCTCTCCATTAAAGGCCGTTTCGGTTGAGGCTCCCTTTTTCGTTCGTATCCGCAACCTTGGAGATTTTGCATCCAGAACAGTCAGCAACAAAAACTGGCAGGCTCTTCGAAATATCCCTCAAATATCCGGACTCTACCGTGATTTTGTTTTCATTGACTCGCTGATACTCCATCATAAGGAACGTGCAGGCTTTCTCATGCAGAAGGAGCTGATATTCGTCCCAGGAGACAGTTCCGGGCTCTTTCTGATGGAGATTGGCAGTATCAATGAGAAAAACAGCATTCACTCAATGATCAGGGATTATTTTCAGCCGAAAAAAATTGTCGCAACAGAATCGACTTACAAGGATGCATCCATACAGCATTATGACTGGAAAGATGACGGAGTACAGAAAAGGATTCTAATGACCATTTACAAAGGGATATTGATTGTTGGCCATGAAGCTGTCCAGCTACAGAAGGCATTGGAACAGACTGAAAATCCATCTGTTCTGGAGGATTCCGACTTTCTGAGAGTCAATAAAAATTCCATGGAAAATTCCGACCTCAACATTTATTTTAACCACAGAACTTTACCTGCCTGGTTGTCCCGCTATTTTGCAGATTCAACTTCCACTGGAATTTTTCAACCGGATTATGCACAATGGACAGAAGTGGATGTCCTGCAAAAGGAAAACCAGCTACTCATCAATGGTTTCTCTGTCGCAGATACCACCAGATCCTTTTGGGTGGATATTTACAAGCACCAGAAACCGCTTGAAACTTCACTCCTGAGCATGATGCCTTCGGTTACAAGCTATTTCACCATACAATCCCTCTCCAATCCAGTTCAATATTTTGCAGATTATCAAAAATACCTTGAAAAGAAAGGGAAATGGGGCCGGTACACAGAACAGCTCTCCTCACTTTCCAGCGAGCTGCATGTTGACATCAGACAATATCTGACCGACAACTGGAAAGGGGAAGCTGCAGAGGTATTTACCGGTAACAATCTGGAAAATTCGGAGGATAACCGTTTCTTGCTGTTGAGCGTCAGATCGGGGGAGAAAGACCCATTGGTTGCAGCAATGAAAAAAAAGGCTGCCTCCAACAAAAAAAGCAGGGATGATTCTGAATCGGCGGATGCCGGAAGAGATAATATCTGGGAAGTGCCCATCGAAAGCTTTGGGATTTTTTTAGGAGAAAGCTCCCTCGGAAGGGTGAAAACCAAATGGATGACTTTGGGTGATGGTTTTATTATAATGGGAGCGACACCTGGTTCCCTCAGAAGATACCTTAACTCTCTCCGGATTTATGACCTTGCCCAGGGCAAATCCTCTTATCAGAAGTTCACGTCCGGACTTTCAAGAACCTCCAATTTTTACATGTGGTGTGCCCCCGGACAAGCGCTTCCTTTCTTTGAACAGGCTTTCCGGATTGGCTCCTATCAAAGCCTCAAAAAAATAGCCTCAGAACTTGTCAAACTGGAAAATGTAGCCTGGCAATGGAGTTATGAAAAGGGGATGTTGTATAACACGGCCTCCCTCAATGTCAACCCTGCTGCAGCGCAGAATCGGATCCCTTTCTGGAGTTATCCCCTGAAAGCTAAAATGAGGAACAGACCGATTTTTGTCAATTTTTCAGCGAATAATTCACTGAAAGAAATTGTTTTTCAGGATGTTGAAAATTTCCTGACAATCCTTGACAGGGATGGTATTGAACGTTGGAGGATCCGACTGGAAGGTCCGATCCTTGGTGAAATCAAATTAATCGACTACCGGAAGAACGGAGAATATCAGTTGCTTTTCAATACCAGGGATTTCATTCACCTGATCAACAGAAGTGGTACCGAAATGAGGAATTATCCGATCAGACTCAAATCTGGCGCGACCAACGAAATTTCAGTCTTTGATTATGAGGGTAAAAAAGAGTACAGATACTTGTTGGCCGGCCGCGACCGCAAAGTTTACAATTTTGATCAATACGGGAAATTAATTCCGGGATGGCAGCCGAAAGCAACACAGAAGGAAGTAGAACTTCCCGTCAGGTATTTCAAGGTTGGGTCAAAAGAATTCATTGTTTATTTCGACCATAACAAAACCTACATTCTTGACAGGCAAGGAAAGGAAAGGGTCAGGTTAGCAGATGATTTTGTGCATTCCAAAAATAACCTGTCGTTGGTTTTCAGTAAAGGAAATTCTCCTTCTCTGGTGACAACGGATGACCAGGGTAAAATCAGGTTGATTGGGTTGGATGGTGCTGTGAAGAAAATTGTTGCAGGAAACTTCTCGCCCAATCATAATTTTTTGCCGGTTGCTGATGGTGGAGGCGGATCTTCGGCTTTTCTTTTTCTGGATCAACAAATTCTTTCCATGTATGATTTTACGGGCAAACTCATTTTCACCCAACCTGTCAGTGGACTCACAAACGACCCGGTGTTGCTTTCTGCTGATGCAAATATGAAATTGATTGAAATATATTGTCTTGCGGCCAACCGATCTGTATTTTTAAAAAATGATGGCTCAGTATATGATACTGGTCTTCCTGAGGAGTACACGCTTTCTGCCATCGGTTCATTCGATGATAAATCGAATGTCTCCAATATTCTGGCTTATTCCGTGGATGGCTTCTTGTCAAACTTTCAAATGGATGGAAAATGAAAACTGACCGATATATTTTTTTTACCGGATTGGCTGCACTTATTTTGGTTTCTTGCAATCTGAATGAATTTCATCTCAATAATTATACCAGGATTACCGGCCTTGATCCGATGATTTATCGGCCGGTTGCGACCGGAACCTATTCGGTTAAAGATTATGCAACTTTTCCGCAAACAGGGTTTGCGCAGGTAACTGAAGATTCCCTCAATTTTATGTCTATTCCGATTCAGTATCTTTTTAACGGGATGAATTTCAATACGACAGGATCAGATTCAATGTGGGTGATTATCAAAACTGTCAATGAAACACCCATGAAATACAGGTATTGGTTGTCTTTTACTCCCGGACGAACCATGCAAAGTGCGATCCTCAACGCGGCAACAGTCAATGCTGCCGGGGATGTGGTGGCGGCCTCCAATGATTCGATAGAATATAAACTCAACAAAAGCGATGTTGTCAATCTGGGAAAGGCAACTCGTATGGATCTGGCTATTTCGCTTTACAAACCCGGAACTCCGGTGATCGCCAATGTTCTGAAGTCTTCACAAATTACTTTCAGGATTGGTTTCCGGGCACCCATCAACTTGTTTAAGCTTCAATAATGAGACAAATTATTTGGGCTGTTGTTCTTTTCCTAATGATTTTGCCAGGAAAGGACGGACTGAAAGCACAACCTAATAGTCTCTACTATTTAAAAGGAGTACCGCAGACCAAGGATCTCAATCCTGCCAGACCAGGAATGGAGCAAGGCTTTTATTTTAGTATGCCCCTCTTCTCCAAACTGGATCTTTCCGTGAACAGCAATGGCCTTTCTTTCAATGATCTGATCCATCGGGGTACCGGCGCTAAGGCGGATTCGATGGTTTATGACTTCAAAAAATTTCTCTCCGTCCTCGATGTAAACAATTTTGTGAATGAGTCTGCAGCATTGACATTGATTGAATTCGGATGGAAAAATAAGTCCGGATTCTTTGGTTTTTCATGGACAGAACGCGAATTTTCAGAACCCTTTTTTACCAAAAATCTGGCAAATCTGGTCTATTACGGCAATGCACCCTATGTGGGCACCACTTATTCCACCGGATATTTTGGCATTGCAGCGCAACAATATCGCGAGTTGGCATTTACCTATGCCAAAGAGGTGAATAAAAAAATAAGTGTGGGTGTTACTGCAAAATTGCTTTTTGGACTTGCAGGAATGAAGACTGTCGGGGTGAATGCCGTTATAGGAATGCCAAAAAGTGGCGACTTGCTTGATCTGAATGCGACCGGGAAAATATTTATGTCTGCGCCTTTTGAAATTCAGTTGGTTAACAACAATGGTTATCATGCTTTTGGTGTCAATAATTTTGATTTGAGCAGTTACTTAACCAATTTTGGCAATCCCGGAGTGGCATTTGATTTTGGCTTTACCACTAAAATAACCAAGGAATTAGAGTTTTCGATGAGCATGGTCGATCTTGGATTTATCTCCTGGCAAAAAGACGTCACCACTTTTTCGGAGAACAACAGTTTTGTATTCCGTGGAATAAACCTGAATACAGTTACTGCGACCAATAAACCACCTATTACAACAGATGTTTCGAGCCTCTTTATACCGCTGAGAGACAGTCTTCAGGCTGCTTTTTTCCCGGCACAGCCCAATTCCAAATTCACTACTCTTTTGCCGGTTAAGTTGTATGCGGCTGGTGAGTACAAACTGAACGAAGAGATTACCCTTGGTGGAGTTGCCCGAGTCAGGATGCTCAATAACATGGTGCATACCTCATTTACGGCTTCAGTCAATACCGCACTATCCCGAAATTTCTCCCTTTCCGGCAGTTATTCTTACATGGAAGCAACACCTGTCAATATTGGACTTGCCGGAGCTTACCGCATCGGACATGTCCAGCTTTATGCGGCTTCCGACAATGTTTTCTCATTCTTCAACCCTACAGCTGCAACGAATAGCAACCTGAGGGTCGGAATCAATTTCATTTACAATGATGAAGCCAAACAACGGAAAGGTGTTTACCAGCGGCACAAGAAACGAACCGCACCGGGTTGTCCTTTTGAGTGAAATAGGCAAGGCCAGGTGTTTGGGAATATATCAGCCTTATTGGTGAATATGGCATCTGATCAATAAGTCGCCGAATTCTCCAGCCTAAAAAAAATTACTACTTTTGTGCGCTGTTGAAATTCTTAAAGTCATGATTCTCTTTGTAATTTTAAATATTGGCACTTTTTTCGACACCCTTTTTATATTGCTTTTGGTCTATTACGGATTCATGTTTTTCCTCCGGTATTTTGGGCCAAGGGTAGTCGAAAAAGCTGCAGATAAAATATACCGTGACCTCAAGGCACAGGAAGAGGCAAGAAGGAGGCCTGAACCTACTTCCCCCGGACAAATTACTGTCGAAAAATCTGATCGAAGAGAAAAATTATTCAGGAGAAGTGACGGTGAATACGTTGATTTCGAGGAAGTAAAAAAATAGCTTTATTCGATTCTCCAGCATCCCATTCGTGAAATACATGACACAACATTATTCTATATGAACCAGGAAGATCTTTTTAAAAAGCTGATCGCGCACAGCAAGGAATACGGATATATTTTCCCCTCAAGCGAGATTTATGACGGACTTGGAGCCGTTTACGATTACGGACAGAACGGTGTAGAACTGAAGAACAACATCAAAAAATACTGGTGGGATTCGATGGTGCTGCTCAATGAAAATGTAGTTGGAATTGATTCAGCCATTTTTATGCACCCGACGATCTGGAAGGCATCCGGGCACGTTGACGCTTTCAACGATCCGTTGATAGACAACAAGGATTCAAAGAAAAGATACCGTGCAGATGTTTTGATCGAGGAGGAACTGGCCAAGATCGAAGGGAAAATGGACAAAGAGGTCGAAAAAGCGAGAAATCGTTTTGGCGAATCTTTTGACGAAAAAATCTTCAGGGAGACCAACCCAAGGGTACTGGAGTACCAGCAAAAATGGGATGCACTTCACAATCGGTTTGCCGAGGCACTGAATAATTCCGACCTGGTCGAGTTGAAACAGATCATCGAAGACAACGAAATCGTTTGTCCGGTATCAGGCACCAGAAACTGGACTGATGTTCGTCAGTTTAACCTGATGTTTTCAACCGACATGGGGTCTACAGCCGACAGCAGCCTCAAGATTTACCTTCGTCCGGAAACGGCGCAGGGCATCTTTGTCAATTACCTCAACGTACAGAAAACCGGCAGAATGAAAATTCCTTTCGGGATAGCCCAGATTGGAAAAGCCTTCCGGAACGAGATTGTTGCCCGCCAGTTTATCTTTCGCATGCGTGAATTTGAGCAGATGGAGATGCAGTTTTTTGTCAGGCCGGGTTCTGAACTTACCTGGTTCGAACATTGGAAGGAAATTCGCATCAAATGGCACAAAGCCCTGGAGTTCGGCGAATCGAATTATCGGTTCCATGTGCATGAGAAGCTGGCCCATTATGCCAATGCTGCTGTCGATATTGAATTTAAGTTTCCGTTTGGCTTCAAGGAAGTGGAGGGAATCCATTCTCGTACTGACTTCGATCTTTCACAGCATCAAAAATTTTCAGGGAAAAAGATACAGTACTTTGATCCTGAGCTGAATGAATCCTATGTGCCATTCGTGGTGGAGACTTCCATCGGCGTAGACAGGATGTTCCTTCAGATTCTTTCTGCCGCCTATTGTGAGGAAGAAATCGATGCAGGTGAGGGTAAAAAGGATATACGGGTAGTGTTGAGGCTTCCTGCCCCACTGGCTCCGGTTAAACTGGCGATTATGCCTTTGATCAAGAAAGACGGGCTTCCCGAGAAAGCGCGTGAGATCATGAATGAACTCAAATTTGAGTTTAACTGTCAGTTCGACGAAAAGGATTCGATTGGGAAACGTTACCGCCGGCAAGATGCCATAGGTACTCCATTTTGTGTGACTGTCGATCATCAAACCATGGAGGACCAAACAGTAACCATTCGCTACCGCGATACGATGGAACAGGAACGGGTGAACATCGATCAGTTAAAATCGATTATTTCTGAGAAGGTCAACTTGAAACGATTGTTGGAGAAGCTGATGTAAAAACAAAAAAACCGGTTTTAAACCGGTTTTTTTGTTTTGGAATTTCTTTATTTCCTTTTGAGGTAATCACTGATAATAAAAAGGGCTCCGACCATCATAAATGGAATGTTGATGACGAGCACAATGAAAAGTCCCATCCATATGGATCCTGTACGGTGGTAATTGAGTAGGAAAACCGGTACGCTTGTGATCAGACCGATTGCCACAAAGAGGATACCACCCCATTTTTCTTTTTTCCAGGCAAGCCAAAGCGCCAGGATTAAAATATACGATGGGATCAGATGGATCAGAAAGTCACGCAATTGCTCCCATACTGATAGTCCGGGAGCAAAAGAATCCAGTGCGAACATGCTGACAAACAGGATGGCTGAAACACAGAGTAATCTTGGTACCCAATGAAACCAATCTGCCAGATTTTTCATTTTTATATATTTTTGAGTTAAACAAAAAGAAAGGCAAAAGGCAAAAGTGGCATTTGCACAGATATGATACTTTTGAAATTTTTCTTCAAGAAGAATACTAATAGCTCAGATCTATGGAGTTCAGTACTTTTGCCTTTTGCCTTTTGCGTTTAGAAGTTTACTTGTTGATTTCCGCCTCAAGCAGATTGACCACCTCGGTCGTAGCTTTTTCGCTTTCTTCTTCAGAGGTTATTTTTTTCATGTATTTGATGATCTTGTCTTTACCTACAATCAATATGACTCCAATGCTATTGCAGTCTCCGAGTCCGAGTGCCTTGGGAATAACAAGATTTTCATCCAGCATAATCACGGAACCGACAAATTGTTTTTCTTTTTGTCTGGCTTTCATTCTGATACCTGCATTCGGGATCCAGGTGTCTTTGCAGTTGGCAATGCCAATGCCCTGATAGAGCTTGTCGCTGAATTTTTTGGCTTTGACAGCTTCAGAAAGTTTGTCGTTGATATCCTTCACGTCAGGATCAGTGTACTGAATCAACAATACTTTTTCGCCGACAAAAGGCACAGCTTTGGGTTGATTGTTCGCGTCTGATATCATCAGCGCACTCATCGATTTGCCCACTACATCGCCGCTTTGCCCACTGACGGCCATGGGCAGCAGATAAAAGCAGCAGAGTAAACCGGCTACCACCGAGATACGGTTCATTGTGATCATTTGATTTTCTTTCATGTGTAATTAAATTAGATAAATGTTGATTTTTTTAAAATTAGAATCTAATGAGAATAATTCAGCGTGTTCATTTTCCGACCATTTTCTTAAATATCTCCCTTTGTTCTATCAGGGCTTTGACTTTGTCGGCAGGATCGGTTCTGCACTCGAGCAAAACCCAACCATGGTAGTTATTTTTCACAAAAAGATTCATTAAATCCTGGTAAGGATAAGTGGTGTCATTCAACTCGCGGACATGGCAGATGTCACCAAATCTGGCTTTTACCAGGTTGAAATTGGCCTCAAGACCGCCGTCATGAAGATCTTCTGGATTACAATTCCAGCAAACAGTTGCATTCGGATGATTGGCAACATCCATAATTGCTTTAATATTTTTCACTTCCTGAGTTTCGTTCCCATGCACTTCCAATCTGAGAATTTGCCCCATGTCGGCTCCATATTTGGCCAATTCGTTCAGTGACTGGCCAATCTGTTCAATTGTTTTTTCATGAGGAATTCCTGCCCTGAATTGATTGGGTTTGACCTTTACTCCCAATCCTCCGATATCGTGACTTAACTGGAAGAAGGCCTTGGTCTGATCTATTGATTCACGCAATTTGGCGGGTTCGGGATAATCGTACTGCTGGTTGGTTCCCATCCCAACAATGACAACCGGGCTATCCTTAAATTTCTTTTTGACTACGATGCGCTCTTCTTTGGTCATTTTCGGACTCACACCATGGGCATGGTCAACCCTGAGTTCAACTCCATGAATTTCAGATGCGGTTAGATTTTTGATCAATGTATCCTGGTCCCAATCTTTTCCCCATAGGTAGGTGACGAAACCAAGTTTGATTTCTTCCTTTTTACTCCGTCCAAATACCAATTGTCCTCCGGGTAAAAGCATTGCACCTGAAAGTAATCCCACATTTGTTAAAAAATCCCTTCTTCCCTTCTCGTGATATTTTTTCATTTTTTTTCGATCAAAAGTTTAACGTATGGATTGTTGAATGATAATAGTTGTCTGATTCTGAACTTCCTGTTCCTGAAAATAGATTCAGTCAATAAATGTACAACAAATTGTGAAATGTTCATATGTTTACCAAGGCTCCCATTCCGAATTTTGCAACAGTTTGATATGCAATTGATTGGATAATATTTTGATTGTTTTTTCTTTCAATTGTTGACCCAGCCAGTAAAGGATTCTCCTTTCGAGAAATTGATAAAGAAAGACTTTGTATCAAGGACTTTCTTTAAGTATGCATTTTCGGGAGTATGGCCAACAAGGTTGAGAGGTTAATTGATCCGCCTTTCAACAGAAAATACTTCAGAATTTCGGACGAAAATAGCATGTCAGAGATGGTAATTGGGTTAAAATAGATTAAAGAAAAGTTAAAATATGGTTAAAGTCAGACTGGTTTTGCTCGTAAACGGAGACTGTTAATCTTTCGGAAGGATTCATTTAAGGACAAAAAATAAGTTGTAAATACCTGTAAAATAGCAAATTGAAAATCGGAATTATAAATATCGAGTGAATTTAATTCATCAATTTGGGTTGCTGATGGAAGGGAAAAACAATTTCGTGAAAAAATCAGGTTGTAACGTTCAAAAATATGGTGCGTCTTATTGGTGTCTTTGAGCTCGAAAGATAGTTTGATAAATTTAACCGTTTAAAATATTATTTACCATGAAAAAGTCATTATTATCAATAGCATTTATTATTGCAATCAGTTTCGTTTCCGTTGGTCAGAGTTTGGTCGCAAAAGGTGAATCCAATAGTACCTTTGGGGATTATAAAATTGTGAAACTTGAAGATCGCATGATTTACAACAACAAGGAATTGGATAAATACATGATCACCTATGCCAATTCTGACATGAAAGTGATGGTCGTAATTGACAAACAAAAGAAGTGCAAGAAATATTACGTATTGTCCGAAAAAATACCTGTGCAGTATGAATGCAACGGCACTTATTTCGGGATCAATAAACTCGACAAGGCTCTTTTATCCGAAGGCTACGCCACATCGCTGAATGATTTGAACAGAGAGGAATTTTACCATCAAAAGGTATTAGTCAGTGGTATGACCAGCACAATTGATCACTTAAACCTGATCGCATCCTATTATCCCGGATTGTACATTTGAAAATTAACCAAGAGTCTGATCGGATCGATCTTCTTCAATTCAAAATTACTTCATAAAAGCAAGGAGGACATCATTTGGTGTCTTCCTTACTTTTTAAGTATTCCCGCGCGGTTAGAATGTCAACCGGATGGGTAATTTTTATGTTTTCATGGTTTCCGGGAACCATTATCACCTGAAATCCCATTTTTTCGACTACTGAAGCGTCATCGGTGAAGGAAGCATCCCATTCTTGCTGATAAGCTGTTTTTATTTCTTCTGACCTAAAGACCTGCGGGGTCTGAACGGAAAAGAAGGCTGTGCGGTCAACTGTTTGTGAATTTTCCATGGTTCCCTTTCTCAGGGTTTCGTTGACAGGAATTACAGGAATGGCTGCTCCGGTTTTGGCTGCCTGCTTAAAACATGAATCAATTGTATTTTGCGAAACGAGTGGGCGAACCCCATCGTGGATGGCAACCAATCCTGCCTCGGCTATCAATTCCAATCCATTTTTTACGGATATGAAGCGTGTATCTCCACCCTTCACTACCTGATGGAATAGGGTAAAATTATATTTTGAACAAAGGCCTTTCCAGGAACTGATTTGAGATTCCGGCAAAACAACAATAATCCTGATTGTGGGATCATATTGGATGAAACAGGATATCGTCCACATCAGTACCGGCCTGTTTTCAAGAAGGATGAATTGCTTGGGAATATTACCCCCCATTCTGGTCCCGCTTCCTCCGGCAACGATGATGACACAATTTTGCATAAAAAATATTTATTGTACAGGTTTACATTTACAAAAATAGCTTTCCCTTTTCAGATTACTTGCCCGTTTTAGTTATTTTTGATGAACACTAAATATGAAGGCTTATGCAGGAGATCATACAATTTCTAAAAGAGCTTGATGCCAATAACCAAAGGGATTGGTTCGAAGCCAACCGCAGCCGTTATGAAAAGACACAAAAGGAATTCCTGGCGCTGACAGCCTGGCTGATTGATGAAATCAGGAAGTTCGACGACGAAGTCCCGCTGTTGAAGCCCAAGGATTGCATGTTTCGTATCTTCAGGGATGTTCGTTTTACCAATGATAAACGACCCTTTAAGCCCAATTACGGCAGTTACATTGCACGGGGAGGCAGGAAATCGGGTTTTGCAGGGTACTATTTACATGTTCAGCCGGGAGAATATTTTCTGTCAGGCGGGGTATATATGCCGCCTCCTGAACATTTGCAAGCGATCCGTCAGGAGATTTTTTACCATCCCGAAGGTTATATGGGGCTGCTGAATAAAGAGCCTTTCAACTCGATATTTGATCAACACTATTTTGACCCTCTGAAAAATGCACCGAAGGGATATCCCAGAGATTGGGAGCATGCAGCTCTTATCAAGAATCGCTCCTATGGGTTTGGCCATCATTTCAGGGAAGATGAACTTCTGGCTTCCGACTTTCCGCAGAAATGTGTAGGTCTGTTCAAAATAATTTGTCCATTGAACCACTATTTTAACCGCGCCATTGATGAAAATTTACCGGGCTGAAGTTTGATAATCAAGAATACATTTTCACATTTGTTAACAATGGAAATTGTAAAATACAGAAATACAGCACTTTATTAAATCGGTTAATTTGAATTAATTCTGTATTTTTACTTTTTCTATTGTCAAACTTAATGTAATTCTCAATGAAAAGAGTACTAGTAATTCTGTTGATTTTTATTTCAGCTTCGGCGCTCAAGGCACAAAATGTGCAATTACACTACAATTTGGGGGATAATCAAAAATACCTCTGGTCTCATGTCGAAATGTTCAAACCCGATAAATGGGGAAGCACTTTCTTTTTCATTGACATGAATTATGGTGAAGCGAACATGAAGGGTGTTACGATGGCTTATTGGGAAATTGCCAGGGCCGTGAAATTCTGGGATAGTCCGTTTGCATTGCATGCCGAGTTTAATGGAGGTTTTGGACAATTCAAGAACACGTCGCTACCAAACGGAGCCTATTCAATCAACAATGCATGGCTTTTTGGAGGAGAATATACATGGAATACCAAGGATTTCTCTAAAATCTTCACCTTGCAAATGCTGTACAAGACAATTCAGGATAAAAACAGCGCAGCATTTCAGATTACTGGTGTTTGGACCATTCAGATGCTCAAGAACAAAGTTACTTTTTGCGGATTTGCGGACTTTTGGAGAGAAGATAATTTTGCGACCTCATCAAATATGACCCAATTTGTCTTTTTGACCAAACCGCAATTATGGTACAATTTCAACAAAAATCTTTCTGCAGGAACCGAATTCGACATCAGTGCGAATTTCTCCGGACACAGGGGTGCCATGGTCAATCCGAATCTTTCAGCCAAATGGACATTTTAATTAAATACAGATCAAGATGTTAGAAAAATACTTTAAACTATCTGAAAACAAGACGAATGTAAAGACTGAAATCATTGCAGGTATCACCACCTTCATGACGATGGCCTATATTCTTTTCCTCAATCCAAACATCCTGGCCTCAACCGGCATGGATAAAAATGCTGTATTTTTCGCCACGGCGATTTCTGCAGGTTTCGTTACAATAGCCATGGGACTCGTGGCCAATTTTCCGATCGCTCTTGCACCCGGAATGGGTCTGAACGCCCTTTTTGCAACTGTAGCACTTGCGGGTGTTGGGATGCCATGGCGGGTAGCGCTGGGAGCTGTCTTTATTTCAGGAATTATCTTCATCATTCTGACAGTGACCAAGATCCGGCAAATACTGGTAGTTGCAGTGCCCAACTCTTTAAAAAGAGCCATCACGGTAGGTATCGGACTTTTTATTACCATCATCGGGTTGAAGCTTTCCGAAATCATGGTGGTTGGAACCAACTTGATTCCACCTACGCTTGAGACTGTTGGTAAATCAGGTGGAATGGCTACACTTAAATTCTTTGAATGGAACATTGGTTTGGGTAGTTTCCACAATCACAGCATGCTTTTGTGCCTGATAGGCCTGACAATTACTGCCGTTCTGATGGCCAGAAACATCAAAGGATCTCTCCTTATCGGCATCGTTATTTCCACACTTATTGGCATACCCATGGGGGTGACGATGGTTCCGAAGGATTTTGCTTTTATCTCGTTGCCCGATTTCCACAACCTGGCTGTTGGTGAGCTCGATATAAGGGGAGCTCTCAACATGGGTATCTGGACTGTCGTATTTACATTCACCTTTGTAGAGTTGTTTGATACTTTCGGGACTTTGGTCGGGACTGCCAACAAAGCTGGACTGATCGATAAGGATGGAAATTCGCCAAAGATTGGTAAGGCAATGCTTGTAGATGCCATTGGTGTTTCGTTTGGCGCCCTGATGGGAACATCTACCGTAACTGCCTATGTGGAAAGTGCTGCCGGTATTGGTGAAGGTGGAAGAACAGGCCTCACTGCCATCACAACCGGAATCCTGTTTCTTCTGGCCTTGCTCATTGCTCCGCTGGCTACCATGATCCCAAGTGCTGCTACCGCTCCGGCGCTGATTATTGTTGGAGTTTTGATGGCTTCTTCGGTTCTGGACATCGATTTTCATGATTTCACGGAGGGCTTTCCTGCTTTCATGACTTTTGTCCTTATGCCCTTCACTTACAGCATAGCCAACGGTATCGCAGGTGGTATCTTCTTCTACACCGTACTGAAAGTTGCTTCAGGTAATGCCAAAAAAGTACATTGGATGATGTATATCCTATTTACACTGGTAATTGTCAGGTATATTTTCCTCAGCGAATAATCGAAAATTTTGAAAAAAAATCCTTCTGGTTAATACAGGAGGATTTTTTTCAGAAAAATGTGTATTTTCGCAGCACGATCCCGGGTTGTTAGCCGTCAATTCTAAATTTGAATAAACACCTATTAATCAATATCATACACGATAATTTCAAGGTATAGTTTTCAATTATGTACCTTTTTAATCGTTTTTACCCTACTTTTTACCCCCATTTATTGCTCATAAAAAGGTACATTTTTATATACCTCAACTTCACCAGAAATCCTCCCTTATTTTTCCCAATTTTCTTATCCCTTCCACCTAACCTCCCCCCCCAGCCCCTCCCAATTTTTTCCAAAATTTTTTGCCCTTCATGAAATCGGGCAAGACCACCATGCCCCAGAATTTTATAATTTTTTATAAAAAATTGATTATCAGTTGATTTCCAAAATCCATAATTTTTTTTGGGAAATATTTTATTGATAGAGGCGATGCTGACGAAAGACCCCACCCGTCCAGAATGGAAGGGGGGAGGGGGTCTATAAGGGGGGGATACAAAAATTTTAGTCCAAAATCAATGTACATGAGTATTTATATCAAAGATTGTACACTATGAAAAACCTCCAGCAGTATTACCGTTATGATTCAACCCTCTTGGGGCTTGATGGCATTTATATCCCTCAACCTGATAATTCCTTTTACATCGACACATCCTGCATCCAACCAAAGAAACTCTGGATAGGTAAAACCTATTACATTAGATGGGAATTGCCTAATGAAATCATTGAAATACAGGTGGTTAAACTTCTTGACATGTATTGCGACAATGTTCGGATCAACCTCGATGTTCAAGACGTGGCAACCCTGAAGAAATTTACAATCAATTTTAATCTAGGAGTTGTAAATGAATGTCCGTGGAAATTGATTGATTTAACTCAATTTACGGATGGTGATTTGTTCGAAATTGAAGAGTTTTGTGGGTGTTGATTGAGGTAGGTATCTGAAGATTCCCAAATCATGTCAGCGACAGCGCATGTATGCCAAACCTTATGAAAGTTTACGCTCAAACCAATTTTTGAATAATCACCGTTGAGACAATTATTTCGATGTCCCAAACTAGCAATATTATCATCTATTAGCCATTGCATGGCGATGTCTAAGCCTGTATCCATGCCATAAGAACAACATTCAGCATAATTGCCCATTGGACAGTTTATTCTTTCATGACCAAGAGTTCCTGCCTCACCTTGCTCCTTCGCAAAGCATTTGGCATTATTATATGCATCTATATCAAAGTTCAGCACATGCACTGGTTTCATCGTTCGCAAGAGAACCATCAATGATTTTCTGTATTCGGAATTTTCCAAATCAAAGCCGTACCT
>JBAXUL010000089.1:0-16203 GCA_037129695.1 Prolixibacteraceae bacterium | reverse complement strand
AAGGGAATATGCTACAAATGGGGACGGAATTTACTATGGTAATGAAAATCAGTCATATATGGAGGTCTTTAATTTTGAGGTGGGATTTTATCAAGGAGGAATACCAGGAGTTATGGGATTTGCCAATGATTTTTATCCTGCTATAGGGACAAATGTTAATGATGGGAAGTGGCAAATGATTGCATGTACTTTTGATGGTTCAATTTTGAAAATTTATGTTGATGGAATTTTAGACAATATTGGAAATATGACCTACAATACTTCTCAACAATTTAATTATATTGGAAAATCCAATCATACAGGCGCGGAGCAGTTTTTTAACGGCACAATTGATGATGTTTCAATTTATAATTAGGCTCTTTCAGATCAGGAAATTTTATACTTACGTACAAATTAATTGGTCACTGTTGTTAAGACTCTTCAAAATCACAAACCAGCATGACTGGTTTTCGATACTTGTAATATATTCGGCTTCCCAGGCCGGATAAATACTACAGAAGGATAAAAATTCAACCAATGCCTGGAATTTCTCCTTGAATTGGTTGATGACGGAAACCTGATGCCTGAAATTTTCGTAGAAGCAGGCAATGTTGATGTGTTCTTTTTCAATCCTGAAATTTGAAGTGCGTAAAGTACCTGAACCAATGGTATTACCTGAATCAGGGTCAGTTTGGTGCTTCATGCAAATTAAGATTGCATTAAATATCAATTTTGCTGAAAGAATTTGAAAATTGTTCATTATTTTTGCAGCCAGTTATTAAATATAGGATTCGTGTGGTGGATGGCCAGGGACATTATTGAAAAATTTGGTCCTTCGAATCGAAAAATAAATTAGAATTGTATGTTGTTTATCCGATTAATATTGGCCGTTATATTTATCAATGCCAATGCAAGTGTAAGTACAGATTGGAAACTGAGGAAAGAAGAATCAGGAGTCAAAATATTTACCCGTAACATTCAGGGTTCCCCGTTTGAAGAATTCAAGGGTACTGTCACCATTTCAAAGACATCCTTAACAGGGGTACTTGACATCATTATGGATGTGAAGAACTATCCCAACAATTTTCCAAATTGCGGAAGTGCGAAAGTGTTGGAGCAAAATGGAAAATACAACGATATCCATTACATCACCATCAAAGCCCCATGGCCGGTCAATGACAGGGATGCCATCTACGAGGCTACCACAACCTTTTCTCCGGATGAGAAGCATGCCCAGGTTAAATTGAGTCCAAAGGGTGATTATGCGCAGGAAAACAAGAATTTTATCCGCGTTCACAATGGTTCGGGTTTTTGGGACCTTGAAGAGGTTACGCCCGGTACTGTGCAGGTGGTATATCAGTTTCATGCCGATCCCGCGGGTGAAATTCCGGCCTGGATTGCCAACAGTGTGATCGTGATCAATCCGCTGAAAACCCTCGAAAGTTTGCGGAGTCTGGCGACTAGAAACTAGTCTTTTTCCCAATTTAGCCACTGTTTCTAAATTGGTTTTACCCCGGTATATTTTATGGTAATTGTGAAAAGCTCAAATATATTCATGCTTTTCAGTCGAATACTTTGCCTTACTTTCTGTAAGCCAGGATTCAAATAGGTGAATTCTCCATCTGTTTTCAAGGAATAATCCCCGAATTTTTTAACTGAATCCTCATCCTGTCAAATTCTATAAGATTACAGACAGTTTCCCCTTTTCAATACTTGACAGAGATGCCAGCACCCAGCCGCTTAATCTGTTTCCAATTCCGGGATCAAATGGTCAAAACTATTTTTGTCCTTCATAATCAGTATAATCGGCACTTGATCCATCCTTGTTGTCGTGGTTTCAGGATTATTTTGCAGATGATTCGGTAAGCGGATTCCTGCTACATAGTCTTCAGAAATCACCCTGCCGAAAAGTACATATGATCGTGGGTTGGAACATTCCCCGTAAAAATATTTGTTTAAATCCTCCGCGAGGATAGGTATTCAGGTGTTTGTCGTAAATATTTGTATCAGGATGACAGATTTCTTCTTATAATTGTCATCGGGCTTTAAGGAATGAACCGGCTACAACAACCATTGAACGAATTCATGAACAGATTATTGTCGATTTTGGCATTTTCAATACTTTCCGCCGTGTGCATGGCGCAACGACCTGCACAGGGACCCATGTCCAAGGAAAAGGTGACGCCCAAAGAACTGGGATATGATTTGTTCTGGGAGGACAATTTCGACGGGACCCGGCTTGACACCACCAAATGGAAAGTCCGTGGCATTGGCAAAAGGCGGCTGGATTGGGTATCCAGGGATGCGGTCAAAGTGGAGGACGGTTGTTTAAAGTTATATGCCATGAAAAGGGGCGACAGTTTACTGAGCAGTGCGGTCGGTACCCAGGACCTTTTTATGTCGAAATATGGTTATTACGAATGCAGGGCTCAACTCCAAAAATCACCCGGAGTTTGGGGAGCCTTCTGGATCCAGTCGAAGCAGATCTCACAAGGGGAGGACCCAGCGGTCTTCGGAGCCGAGATCGACGTCATGGAGTTCTTTAAAAAGCTTGGCACAGACATCGTTTCCCATAATGTGCACTGGGCCTATGGTCCGCATCAACAATCGACGCATGGGATGCAGAGTTACCTGAAAGGAGTGGGTGAAGGGTTTCACCTTTTTGCTTTGGAGTGGCTTCCAGATAAATATATCTTTTATGTGGATGGGTACAGATTTTATGAAGTGACCAAAGGTATTTCCAACATTGAGGAATACCTGATCCTCAGCATGGAATTTCCCGGCGACAAGGTGGAGATCGCCAAAACAATTTTTCCTGATGTTTTTGTCGTGGATTATGTGAAAGTTTACAAGAAATATAAAGATTGAAAATGAATCATTCAACATCGCTTCTTCGGAGATTATCTGTCGGATTGATCATCCTGACATTGGTATTTGCATCCCCAAAATCTTATGCCGTAGATCAACCCAAATCCTATTCGGCAGATATTATCGTCTATGGAGGTACCTCCGCCGCTGTCATTGCAGCCGTGGAAGCAGTACATTCGGGTAAAACGGTGCTGGTAGTCTCTCCCGACACCCATTTGGGCGGACTCTCATCCGGCGGACTCGGTTTTACCGATACCGGAAATAAATCAGTTATCGGAGGTCTTTCCAGGGAGTTCTACCACCGCGTGTGGTTGCATTACAACGATTCTGCGGCCTGGAAATGGCAGAAGCATGGTGAATTCGGCAACAAGGGACAGGGAACCGTAGCCATGGATGGCGAGAATCGTACGATGTGGATCTTTGAACCGCATGTAGCGGAACAGGTTTTCGAAGAGATGGTCAGGGAGAACAACATCAGGGTACTGCGTGACGAATGGCTCAACCGCAAAAATGGGGTTGTCAAGCAAAACGGCCGGATTGTCTCCATGAAAACCTTATCAGGAAAGTTGTTCTCCGGAAAAATGTTCATCGATGCGACCTATGAAGGAGATCTGATGGCGGCGGCAGGCATCACTTATTTTGTGGGACGCGAAGCGTGTTCTGTTTACAACGAAACTTACAACGGGGTCCAGGCTGACATTAAGGAGCGTGGGCATTTTTTCATAGATCCGATAGATCCCTACAAGATTCCAGGGAAGAAGGAAAGTGGATTGCTTTACGGCATCTCTCCTGAACCGATTGCCCCCAACTGCAGCGGCGATAAAAAAGTTCAAGCATACTGTTTCAGGCTCTGTCTGAGTGATTATCCGGGTAACCGGGTTCCTTTTCCAAAGCCGGCATCGTACGATCCTGCTAATTTTGAGCTGGTTGCCAGGGTTCTCGACACTGGTTGGAAGGGCTGGTTTAATAAATACGACAGGATTCCGAACAGAAAGACAGATACCAACAACCACGGGCCATTCAGCAGTGATTTCATTGGCGGAAGTTATGATTATCCGGAAGCTTCGTACGAGCAAAGAAAAAAAATCATTCAGGCTCACGAAACCTATCAGAAAGGACTTTTCTATTTTCTGAGCAACGACCGGCGCGTTTCGGAAGATGTGCGCAGCCAGATGCGGGAATGGGGATTGGCCGCAGATGAATTCAAGGACAACGGTAACTGGCCACGGCAGCTATATATCCGCGAAGCACGTAGAATGACCGGTTTGTCGGTAGCGACAGAGCAGGTGGTCACCAACCAGGTAAAAGTAGCGGATCCTGTCGGGATGGGTTCGTATGGGATGGATTCACACAATATCCAACGTTACGTGACTGCAGATGGCCGGGTTCAGAATGAAGGAGATGTGGAGGTTCGCCTGAATGCTCCCTATTCCATATCCTATGGTTCGATTGTACCCAAAAAAGAACAATGCAGCAACCTGCTTGTGCCGGTTTGCGTTTCTGCCAGCCACATTGCCTATGGTTCCATCCGGATGGAACCTGTTTTTATGATCCTTGGACAATCGGCTACCGCGGCGGCATGTCTGGCAATTGACAATAATCAGGCAGTGCAGGATGTTCCCTATTCGTTGCTGAAAAAAAGATTATTGGAATTGACGCAGGTTTTAGAGACAAGTAATTAATTGATAATTAAGCCTATTTCACAGTTCAGGGAACAAACTTCCAGGCTACGATGCGACTGACCTTATTACCATGACTCATTTCAATGGTTTTTATTTCAGTTGCTTCTGCTATTTTTAACGCATGATAAATACCCGGAAGGTGAAGGCTTTTGGAAATCAGCGCCGAAAACCAACCGCACTGAGCTGAAAACTGTCGGCTTTCTGCAATCATCTGTTTCACAAATTGTTCTTCGCCGCCCTCACACCAGAGTTCGTTGCCGGTACCCCCAAAATTCAGGATGGGGTTATCTGTTTTTTTGCCTTTCAGGTTACTGATTTTTCGCCGGGAGCCCGATCCGGCATCTTCAGGTGAGGAATGGAAAGGAGGATTACAAAAAGTTAAATCGAAGTATTCATCCTTTCGGATCACATTTTTAAAAATATCATTTACATTTTTTTGCAACCTGATTTCAATTTGACCCGTTAAGCAGGGATTTTTTAAAATGATGGTTTCAGCGTTTTCCATGGCTACATGATCAATCTCCGAGCCAACAAACGACCAGTCGTACAACCGGTTCCCTAAAATCGGATAGATGCAATTGGCGCCGGTTCCAATGTCGAGGCAATTGATTCGCGATTCGGCAAGTCCGGTTCTCCGGTTGCCTGCACCCGGCAAATCTGCCATGTGATGAATATAATCAGCCCTTCCCGGAATTGGCGGACAAAGATAACCGTTCGGAATGTCCCAGTAGCCTATGTCGTAAAAGTGCTTCAGCAGGGCTTTGTTAAGCATTTTGACGGCTTCGGGATTAAAAAAATCAACGGATTCATCCCCATAAGGATTCATGGCGACAAACGGCGCCAGTTCAGGACAGGTTTTCGCCAATGCCCTGAAATCGTAACGTTCATTGTGTTGATTCCGGGGATGCAATCCCGGTTTTACTTTCGGATGTTCTTTTTTGTGGTTCATTGTCGAATTAACGAATTATCAAATTAACGCATTTTTCCTAACTTCAACTCATTAAAAGTACCCTCATGAAGAACCTGAATTTCATCCTGATTCTCCTGCTTTTTGCTGCGACTGCCTGTCAGATCAAACCGGCCGGTGCTCCTGCCCAAATGCAATCAAAGCCATTCCATGTCGGTAATTTATGCTTTTCTCCGGTGCATGCCGACACGAAAACAGGTAAATTGATCTTCATCAACAGTTATTTCTATATCGGTCATTTTTCGAAATTTGTCTTACCCGGGGCAAAAAGAATTGTCTGTTCATCCAATCGTGACAAATTGGAAGCCACCGCTTTTCTCAATCCGGATGGAAAACTGGTTGTGGTAGTGCTTAATAAAACTGATGAAAAAATGCCCTTCAATGTCTGGATAACCGGCAAGGCCGCTCAAACTAACAGTTAGGCGCATTCCATCATGACCTTTGTCATTTAAGCATGTAAATATTTCTTGCACCGAGAATTATTCTTCAATGTTCATAACGACAAGTCATAATAAATTGGATATCAGGATTGAAATACGATTGAGAGAAAAGATGAGTTACACAGAGAAGAATATCGGTTGCGAGATGCAACCGCTGTGTAACTCTGTTCTCCTCAATTCTACTTTTAATAAGACAGTGCCTCAATCAATATCCCCGTAAGAAAAAAGAATACAATTTTCTCTGTGTAATTTTATTACTATATCAAATAAACAATTCAATGGAAACCAATCGCAAAATAAGTCGCATCATCCATGGCCAACCTACTTCGGATGGGGCAGGAGTAAGGCTCAACCGGATTTTCGGATTCTACGAACAAGGGCAGCTTGATCCGTTTCTCATGCTTGATTATTTCGGATCAGAGAATCCGGATGATTACATTTCGGGCTTTCCATGGCATCCTCACAGGGGAATTGAAACCGTAACCTACATGCTGGATGGCAGGGTAGAGCACAGCGACAGCATGGGTAACAGCGGAGTAATCGGCAAGGGAGATATTCAGTGGATGACAGCCGGAAGCGGAATCATCCATCAGGAAATGCCTCAAAACACGGGAGGACGGATGGGAGGATTCCAGTTATGGGTTAATTTGCCTGCATCCTCAAAAATGATAGCCCCAAGATACCAGGATATTCCAGCTTCGAAGGTTCAAATGGTTACACTTCTTAACGGTGTAATGGTTAAAGTCCTTGCCGGAACCTTTCAGGGTACGCGTGGCCCTGTTGAAAACATCATCGCAGATCCCGATTATTTTGATGTTGAAATGCCTGAGAATACAGAGTTTATTACACCTGTTAACGCTGATTATACTGTATTTGCCTATCTCTATGAGGGAACAGCCCTCTTCGATGAAAACCGGACTGAACCGATGCGCGCCGGACAGGGAGCATTGTTTGGCAAAGGACCTCAGGTAAAAGTTACGACAGGTGCGCAGAAAGCCCGATTTATTCTGATCTCCGGAAAACCGATCGGGGAACCAATTGCGTGGCGTGGACCGATCGTGATGAATACCGAAGCGGAACTGAAAGTTGCTTTTAAGGAATTGAATGAGGATAAGTTCATTCGGTAAATTTTATCACTGAGCCCTTTCAATCGACAATTTCAGGAATCGCTGTTTATTTAATCCGTTGTGTCGTTCATGCTAAATCATGCTTTTGTCTTATGAAAATTGGCCGGAATCCTTATCTTTGGTAGCAATTCACCAACCAGAAAATTAATTAACCTTGGAAAATAAATTGAAGCGCGGAATTTCCCTGCATTGGGCCACCTGGATTTTGATCGTCACATTAACGGTCACAGTCCTTCTCTCCTTCCTGAAAATATTTAAGTTGGCTGATCCGGGGGATGAGCTTTTGACCATCAGCAGGATATTGACCATTCTGGCTTTCGGAATCATCGCATGGCAGAAAAAATCACTGACAATCTGGATATTGTTCGGATTGGTGGCGGGTGCGGAGTTTGGGCACGATTTGCCGCAGATTGCCGGATCATTGCAGTTTCTGAGTGAAATCTTCCTGAGGATGATCAAGACCATCATTGCTCCGCTGCTTTTTGCGACGCTCGTTAACGGCATCGCCGGGCATACCGACCTCAAGCAGGTAGGCAGGATGGGGTGGAAGTCGCTGCTCTATTTTGAGATCGCTTCTACACTTGCCCTTTTCATCGGACTGATTGCCATCAATATTTCCAAGGCGGGTGTGGGGATCAATCTGGCTGCCATCACAGGAAATGTGCCGGTTACCCCTGCTAAATTGCAGACTACCTCCGAGTTCCTGCTTCATATTTTCCCCGAGAATATCGCCAAAGCGGTTGCCGAGGGCAACATTCTTCAGATCGTCATTTTCAGTATCATTTTTGGGATCGCCCTGTCGATGCTGGGTGAGAAGCACAAGACCCCCATGCTGAAACTGACGGCTAGTCTGACTGAGGTCATGTTCAAATTTACTGGTATCGTGATGTATTTTGCCCCTGTGGCGGTTTTTGCCTCGATTGCCTTCACGATCGGTCACATGGGCACAGATGTTCTGTTCATCCTTTTAAAACTGCTGGTGACCTTGTATGTGGCATTGATCGCCTTTCTTTTGCTGGTACTGTTTCCTGTTGCGCTTATTTTCAGGATTCCGGTGCTTAAATTCATGAGTGCTGTTTCCAAACCCGCCTCCATCGCTTTTGCGACGGCCAATTCGGAGTCTGCACTGCCTTCCGCCATGGAGTCGATGGAAGCCTTTGGGGTACCCCGGAAAATCGTCTCCTTCGTGATTCCTACCGGGTACAGCTTTAACCTCGACGGATCGACACTCTATCTTTCACTGGCAGCCATCTTCGTAGCTCAGGCCGCGGGGATAGACATGCCTATCGGAAAGCAATTCGCGATCGCCCTCACCCTGATGCTTACCAGCAAGGGGGTTGCCGGAGTCTCCCGGGCATCCTTTGTCATTCTTCTGGGAACCGTCACGACTTTTGGTCTGCCGGTAGAACCGGTGATGATCATCCTGGGTATTGACGTACTCCTTGACATGGCCAGAACCGGCGTGAATGTGGTAGGGAATTGCCTCGCCACTACCGTGATAGCCAGGTGGGAAGGAGAGTTCGATGATGAGAAGGCGAATGGGTGAGAAAGAGGCTGGAATTATCTTATCAGCTGATAATCGTTGATCAGTAATCCCGGGGAAAGGTTCAATCTTGGGGTTAGCTTACGGATCATTTCTACCGTCAATTTTCGTTTTCGGTTAAGAATTTCGGAGACCCTGCTTTTGCCTCCAATCGCATCAATCAGGTCAACCTGTTTCAACTGCATTTCTTCCATCCTGATCTTTATGGCCTCAATGGGATCCGGCGTCGCTATCGGATAGTGCTTCTTCTCATATTCGTCAACCAATAAGCCGAGAATATCTGCTTCATCACTTTCTTTCGTACCCAAAGGGGCATCAAACAGTACCTCGAGTCTGTATAATGACATTTGGTAATCGTCATCGGTTTTGATTGGTTTGATGTTCATCGCTCCAGATTTTTATATTGTATTTGCGTCAATGTGGTCATATTCTGAATGAGTGCCAATGAATCGGATAAAAATCCATTGTTTTTCAAAATTGAATTTTGCCACCAATCTATGAGAATTGCCTTTGATGTTGAAGACAATGCGGCTGTCCTTCAGGATACTAGCCGTGGAATAAGTCATTCTGACTTCCTTGGGCATTCTCCATTCCGAATTCATAGCTGTATCATACCAGGTTTTTAGGTACTGCTCAGTTTCGGGATGCTTTTCCCAATATTCCTTCAAAGTACTTTTGGCAAATATTCTTTCCATTCGGAAAATTCTGAATACAAAGGTAATAAAATAATTCTCAAATTGGGAACTTTAATTTTATTGCCTACTCGTATCCGGATCTATGTCCTCCTTGGTATTGTAGGTTCCGGCGTGAATATGATTGGAAATTGCCTCGCCACTACCGTGATAGCCAGGTGGGAAGGAGAGTTCGATGATGAGAAGGCGAACGGGTGAAAGTTGATAACCCTGTCGCGTTCAAATCACATAAGGCGCCCTCATCTCCCTTACATACAATTTGGTAGCTTCCGGATCTCCGGTCACCTCCCCTTTGTTAGGATCCCATGCAACTTTCCGGCCGCTGCGGATGGCGATGTCGCCCATGTGGCTGATGGTATCTGAGATGATCGCCTCATCCAACGGACAAAGTTCGGGCTCATTGCCCCTGACCACGGAGATGAACCTTCTTCCCATGGTATTGTTTTCACCCATCACCCGGCCATTGGCCTGCTTGGGAACACTGTTGAGTTTTCGATTCAATTCGGGAATATTGGACTCTACGGAGGATCTGCTGAGGGAAATCCAGCCTTTTGAGCCAAAGAAGGTTGTACCGTTGGACTCTTTGATCGCTTTATCCTTCAGAATGGTGTTGGAAGCGATATCCTGGCTGATAAAGTGAACTTTCAGTCCGTTTTGATAATTCAGGTTCAGATCCCAGGAAAGAATGTTGTTGTACAGTCCACCTGCAGGCCAGAATTGACCCGAGCCGTCGCAACTGTAATTGTCTTGGACCTTGTCTTTCAGTATCCAGACCATGATATCCAGCGGATGAGCTCCCCAGCCGCCAAGGAAACCAATGCTGTAATCGTAGTTGAACCAAGAGCTGTTGTTGGTGACCCGGTCGGGGCAGTAAGGCCGCATCGGTGCCGGACCGGTCCAGCGTTCGAAATCGAAATCAGGTGGAATAGGAACTTCGTTGCAGACAGGGGAGGGGACATCATTTTTTCCCGGAGCCCACACATCCACCCGCTCTATTTCCCCGATCAGTCCTTCTTGGATCATGTCATAGCCCATCTTCATATGGTCAAGCGTTCGCTGTTGGGTGCCATAATGAAACTTCACATTGTGCGCCTTCAATTCTTTGGCGAGTACCAGGTTTTGAGGATAGCTGAGTCCGAGTGGCTTGGCCAGCATGATGTGTTTGCCAGCCTTGGCTGCTTTGATGGCTGCCAGTACATGCCAGTGATCAGGAGTTGTGATGTGCACGGCATCAATGTCTTTGCGGGCCAGCAATTCGTCCATTTCCAGATAGGCCTTGCAATCCTCGTTGGTGAATTTATTCTCCTTGTAAAACGCGTTGATGCGTTGGACAGTATTTTCCCTCCTGTCTTTGAAGGTGTCACAAACTGCGATGTTCAAGGCTTCCCGCAAGGGTAGAAAATAGCCCATCAACTCGTCGGTGCCCCTTGAACCAACTCCGATATGTCCGACCACGATCCGGTCGTTGGCACCTTTCCAGCCGGAGCAGGAGGTCAATATGGTCGGTAGCAAGGCCGTTCCTACTCCCAGTTTGGTTGATTGCTCCAGAAATGCACGGCGCGAAATTTCCTGACGAATTAATTCCTTTTTCATTTAATCCAGTTTTAGTAGTATGATGAATAGTTAGCAGATACTTATTGTTTTAAATCTCTGTATATTAAGTGATTAATTTTATTAAACCCATAACTTATAACTCACAACTCCTCGTTGAGGTCAACCATCGGAGTGACCTCAAATCCCTAAATTTATCTCACTTCCCCCTCAATCATTTCTATCCTGTACTTCAGCCGCCAGTTTGTCCCTTTTTTCAGGACCACAGGGCTGTCAAAAATGACAGCAGGACTGAAATAGTAGAAGGGAATGAGCGGATCATTGATGATGTACCAGGTGTTGGTCGGGGATTTGAATTGTGGATCCTGTTCTATTTTGATGCCTATTTTTTTGCCGGTCAGACTTTCAAATCCGTAATATTGCCAGTCGCATTTTTTGCATTGTACACTGTCGCCTGCTGATTTGAAGACCGGTGAGGTAAAGTCCTGGTTAAACCGGATCGAAATACCCGCATATCCGCCCTGAATTCTGCCTCCCCTGATGGCCGGTGGTGTGCGGTCGAGGACAACGCTGTCGGCCAGTACTTTGAACAAATGATCTTCCTCGATAAAATAGTTGCCGTCTCTGGATGGCCTGGATACATGGTAGATCCGATCTTCCGACATCACTGTTTCCCCTTTTTGCGGGTGGTAATTGATGTTCAGGTGGATGTCGCATGAAAAATCCGGATTACGGACGATCCTGGAATCGGTGATTTCGGTTGCACCCTCTGATTTGTACCCGGTTTTAGCTGTTCTGAATTCGTTAAGGTATTCCCAGTAATTCAGATGGTTGATGTATTTCCAGCAAAACCACATCCCCAGGTGATGCGGATGATCGGGAGGTGAGACGCAGGTAATCAGCGTATTGTTTACGGCAAGCGGGTGGAAATAAGGTCTTTGAAAACGATCTTTGTAATTGAATTGCCAGACAGTCTCTCCGTGATTGAGAAGAGTAAAGGTGGTATCTGATTCAACCCAGCGGTAGGAAGGTTTGCTGCTGACTTTTTTTGTACTCATTTCGACCGGTGGCTGGATGGTAACTTCCCTTCCTGCACACCACTGCGCCGCCCGCAACAAAAGTGTGCGAAGACCGGAATTGAGCAATGCGCACTCGTCATGGCCCAAAATGGTGAAGAAACTTCTGCCTTTCCCAGTCTGATTGGTGAAGATGGCCGGTTCGTCGATCGGATGTCCGTCCTTGGCATTGGTGGCCTTCAGCGAACCAATGGCTTTGGCGCCTTCTGTCAATTCTGTCTTTTCCCAAACTTCATCCATGATCTGAAAACCCTTCAATCCTTTGGTAACCGGATGCTGCTGATCAAGATTGTACAACGATGCAACTACCGGAGCATTGTGAAAGGTTTCTTTTCCCCATCTGCCGATTCCAATCTTCCGGTAGTCGTCCCATCCGTAAAACGAAGAGGCACTGGCATGGAAAAAGAGGGCGCCACCTCCTTCCTGTATATATTTTATAAAGTCGGATTCCCATTGGGGACTTAGCCTGGTGATGTTGTCAGGCCAGGTGTTAGCGTTGCACAATAGGAGATCAAATTTTTTCAGATCAATGTACTTCAATGTATCCGGCTTTTCGGTCACAGCAGTCACAAATAGATTGGCCTCGTCGAGGATCCTTACGAGTAATGGGGTGGTTTTTTTCCATTCATGGTTATTGGATCCGCTTAGGACAAGTACTTTGATTGGTTTGGATTTAATCGAACTGCTGGAGGCATATCCGCAAACCGTTGCAGATAACATGACGAGAAAGAGCGAGAATGTGAGGGTATTTCTGTTCATTTTGAAGAAGTGAGAAATTATAATTTTCATGCAATTTACTCAATTTTGAAATATTGGACATCCCAATTAGCAAATTGCATTTACACCTGACAGGTTTGTGTCAACCACTCTTCGATCTGGTTGATTTGAATTTTCTGATGGTGCTGGTATTTGAAGTTGGCCAGACTATCGAACCAACCAATGACCGGTTCACGTTGAAGTTTGGTGGGTTTTATTGAAATGCAGGTCAGGTAGCTGCTCCAGGGATAGTCCATCATCACCTCACAAAAATGGTGATGTACAGGGTTGTGGTGTATGTAGAGAACCATCTGTTTTAAATGAACTGTATTGTTGATCGGTTTTCTTCCAAATGGTCTTTCAAAAAGTGCTCCATGGCGAAAAAATCTTTTATTAACAGCTTTGGCATAGGCATTGAAAAGATTTGAAAAGTGCTGGTGTGGTGGTTTAAGTTTAACAAGACCTGACAGGTTATGGTAACCTGTCAGGTCTGGAATAATTTCGGTTTCTTCTTTAATTCTTACCAGGAAATGAAAGTGATTTGGCATTAATACCCAGGCAAAGGTTTCAGCGATCGGTGATATATATTGATCGTAAAGGTTTAAGAAATATTCATAATTTTCTTTGTCCCTAAATAAATCGCAACTATTGATACCACGATTGTATATGTGGTAATAACTGCCGAATGCCAGCTTCTCTGATTTTTGCACAGTGAAATGAATTTTCATCTGTAAGTTACGGCAAATTTTGCAATTTTGGAAACCTGTCAGGTCTTAAAAACCTGTCAGGTAACATAATTGTAAAGTTGAATTTTTCATTAATTTTATATGCCGAATTAACACTTTGCCTATGAAAAATCCGAAAAACCATAACAATCCTTTTCCGCCTGCAGGGATGCTTTTAACACTCCTTGGTATCCTTTCTTTTGTTGGTCTTACCGGATTTTATAAAATTCAGAATAGCCCGGAAACTGCGGATTCCGCAAAGCAACAGTACTACCAAGTATCCGATTTTGGAAAAGTACCCAAAATTGATGTCCATTTTCATTACAATTCATCCGATACCAGATATCTTTTGTATGCAGATTCGTTGAATTTCAGATTGATATCTCCCAATGTGGATACGGAAATCCCCATTGATCATCAACTTAAGATTGCACAAAACATCAAAAAGAAGTATCCGAATCAATTTGCTTTTTGGGGGACTTTCTCGGTAGACAGTTTCCAAAGTTCAAATTTCGCAGCAAAAACGATTGATCGCATCAACAAGTGCATGAAAGCCGGCGCTTGTGGGATTAAAATCTGGAAAAACATCGGCATGTCATTGCTCGACAAGGACGGAAAGTATGCCATGGTTGACAATCCCAAATTTGACCCTGTTTTCAATTATCTGGAGAAGCAAAAAATCCAGTTGATTGCACATCTTGGCGAACCAAAGAATTGCTGGCTTCCGCTTGACAGGATGACCACTGCCAACGACAAGCGTTACTACTCCAGTCATCCGGAATATCACATGTACCTTCATCCGGAAGCTCCCTCCTATGAAGATCAGATTTCTGCCAGAAACCACCTTCTGCAAAAACACCCGTCGCTTGCCTACATCGGTGCACATCTGTCGAGTGAAGAGTGGAGTATTGAGGAATTGGCAAAAAGTTTTGACAGGTATCCTGAGCTCCAGGCAGATCTGGCTGCCAGAGTCAGTCACCTGCAATATCAGTCAGCGAAAGACAGGGAGAGCGTACGGAATTTTCTCATTAAATACCAGGATAGGATTTTGTATGGAACAGATATGTCTGTCAATGAAAAGGATACACTATACAGGACAGTCAGAAATGGAATGAAGAAATACTGGGTCAACCAATGGATCTATCTTGCAACAGACTCATCCATGTTTTTCATGGAGACGCCTGATAGAAAAATAAAGGGACTGCAATTACCTAAAGAAGTGATTGACAAAATCTTCTGTAAAAATGCAGAGAGGTTCTTTCAAAAATAAAATTGAGTAATATTCATGATATTTTGACGGATTTCATTCCATGAGAGTGGAAGATTAAAATTATATTTGAATAAAATCTACATAGAACATGACAAATAACCAGTGGGAGGCTTTATTGGCTGTGGTTGAGGGCAGAAGTGCGGATCAAAAAGCAATCGGATTTATCATCGATAGTCCGTGGTTGCCCGGTTGGGCAGGCATTTCAACCCTTGATTATTATTCATCTGATGACATTTGGCTGAAAACGAACATGAAGGCCATTGACACATTTCCGGAAATTACTTTCCTGCCGGGATTCTGGTCTGAATATGGGATGTGTACCGAACCATCCGCCTTTGGTGCAAGATCTGTCTGGTATGAAGCCAACCTGCCGCATGCCGAAAAGGTGATCCATACCAACGAAGACATCGACAGGCTTCCACAACCTAACGTGACCTGCGACGGACTCTTGCCATTCATGATCAACAGGCTGAGACTGATGCAGGAAAAAATCAGTGAGCAGGGACATACCCTCAAATTCGCCGTCACACGCGGACCGCTGAACATCGCTACGTTTCTAATGGGTACCACTGAATTTCTGCTTCTTCTTGCGATGGATCCTGATAAGGCTCATGAATTACTGGAGAAAATCACGAAATTTATTGTCGATTGGGTACGTTACCAGAAAGAGTGCTTTCCGACCATTGAGGGAATATTATTACTCGATGACATCGTTGGTTTTGTGGGGGAGGAAGATATCCGCGAATTTGTGGTGCCGTCCCTGACGCGTTGTTTTGGTGCCTTCGAATCTAAAATCGGATTTTTCCACAATGATGCCTTCGGACTGACCTGTGCACCGTTCCTCAAGGAGATGGGAGTTGACCTTTTCAATTTTGCTTTCGACCACCCAATCAGTCAGATACGTGAGCTCGCCGGGCCTGATGTAGCCCTGATTGGCAATCTGCCGCCCCGTGATGTGCTTGCAGCAGGAACCTCTGGAAAAGTATACCAGGATACCCTGACAATGATGAGGGAAACGCCTGATCACAGCAGGATCATCTGGTCTTGCGGGGGAGGGATACCGCAAGATGTACCTACCGAAAATCTGCAGGCTTTTGTCAGAGCGGTTATTGACTATAAAAGGTAATATTGAAAAAATCATCCAATTAGATAAACAAGCTTTATGAATAGCAACACTTTCGATCTAAAAAAGGGCAAACTCGTTTTTGAAGATGACAAGATTATTATTTCGGACAATGCCAGGTATCTGAAGCGATCCAGGATTATTTCCTCCGTCTTTTTAATTGCACTGGGAATTTTTAATCTCATCAGTTTTATCAAAAATAGCGACGTACATGCCAGGTGGTCAGGCATATCGGTTGGAATTTTCGGATTGATCTTTTTTGTGAACGGGCTTTTGACGAATGTTGAAGGTGAAATCTACTTAAAAGATGTGAAATCAATGAAAGTCCGACGTATTTTATTCAAGGAGTACCTTCTGATTAAACTTGCCAACAACAAAACCAGGCAGGTTTCCGGAATTTACAA
>JBAXUL010000088.1:0-16618 GCA_037129695.1 Prolixibacteraceae bacterium | reverse complement strand
TGGGATTCTTCGAATGCACATTACCGATATTTCGCTGATGGCGTAGACTTTGGTGGACCGATGACTTATAATTTAGCTGTGCGAGCCGTCCGCTCCTTTTAATCCTCGCCATCGAGGGCCAGCGGCAGAAGTTATATTTTCCAAACCGTCACGCTGCCTGTTGCGAGTTCTTTTTTGCCGATAATAATTTGCGCATTTTTGGGGATATTCAGGTTGTAAATTTTGTCCGAGTAGTTGACGGCGATGCCAAATCCGTCGCGGTATTCCACAGACACACCGTAAGGATAATTTTCAACAGGGATGTTGAACTGTTCATACAATTTACGGAGCAGGGTATTTTCCAAAAGGCCGTCGTTGCTGTCAATACCCACATAGGTTACAGTTCCCTTTCCGAGTTTGCTGGTGATCACTGCCGGTTTTCCTGCATAGAAATCTCCTTCGTAGGTGGCCAATATGTTTGTACCGGTGCGGGGTTTTAGTATTTCACCCCAGGTTTTCCAGGCATATTTCTGATGATCCATAACCACTGAATCCTGGGCATGGGGCATCGGCAGGTCATAAAATTCGATTTCGGCGCCTATCAGATCATAAATTGGTGCAGCAAATTTGGCCTCCCATAAATGTCCTTCCCGGTCCTTGTGGCCTGTCCTGCAGGTCAGTACAAGGTTTCCGCCGGATCTGGCATATTCTGTCAGCTTTCCGATCAATGCCTTGTCAATCTGCTGATAGGCAGGCGCTATCAGTACCGGATATTTAGAAAATTCAGCATAGTCATCAATGAAATCGACGGGTGAACCAAAAGCCTTCAGCGGTTTGTAGTACTTCATGATGTGTGCCATCGAATTCCACTGGTTGGTTTGCTTGTTCATGTCCATCCCCCAAATATTTTCATGATTGAAGAGGATGGCCGTTTTTCGGGCTGTATAATCTGCGGGCAAGGCAACTGCAGGTTTGAAGTTCTCACGAAGCTGTTTGATCTCCTGAATGAATTTTTGATACTCCAATCCGCCGGAGGTGGTTGTAATGCCATCGGGACCAACAATTCCATAGTGGTATTGCTCGAACCCGACCAGTGGTGCCCGGTAGCGATAGGTACAAACCAGACTGCTGCCACCCGCAAACTGATGCCAGAGCCACATTCTGACGGCACCCGGGGCAGGTTGAGGATTGATGGTGCCCCAATTAACCTGGCCAGGCTGCAGCTCCATAACGCCAAAACCGGGAGAAATGGGTCTGAAAAAATCATTGGCCATGGCAATTCTTAGCGGATCCCCCAGGCGGTATCCCTTTCTTCCAATACCCAGAGACTCCCCATAAACCATGTAACGGGTGTAGGTAATGAAATCCAGCTGACCGCTTTTTCCGATATAACCCCCTTCATAACTTGGAATGTAATTGGATGTTACCCACTGGTCGTGAGCAGCGAATTTTTTTATTTGGGCAGCCTGGTCATCCAGAAAAGTTGCGGTCTCATTGGCTGCAAAACGATAATGGTCGAGCCGCTGGTTGAGGTTCATTCCCCACTGTTTATGCTTCGGAATATTGATTTGGGAGAAATCACTGTAAGTATTGCTCCAGAACAAGGTTCCCCAGGTTGTATTGAGGGAATCAATGGTAGTGTATTTTTTCTTCAGCCAATCGCGAAAACGTTGCTGGGCATCTGGGTTATAATCGAAAAAAGTGCGGGGCTCGTTGTCAACCTGCCAGCCAATAATTCTTGGGTCGTTGCCGTAATGTCTGGCCAACTGTTCAATCATTTTCAGGGAATAATTTCGGTAATAACTGCTGGAAAAAGAGGCATGTTGTCTTGAACCATGGTCCATCCGCGTTCCATCCTCATTGAGTGACAATATCTCGGGATGTTTTCGCGACAGCCATACCGGAGGCGTGCAGGTAGAGGTACACATAATCACTTTCAGCTGATATTTGGCTGCAATAGCGACAGCCTTATCCAGCCAGGCAAAATCGTATTTCCCTTCTGCCGGTTCGAGTTGTGCCCAGGCAAATTCGGCGAAATGGGTAAATTCGAACCCAAGGTCAGCAATATTTTTCAGGTCGCGGTCCCATTGCGCCGAATCCCAGTGTTCGGGGTAATAATAGACTCCGGATGTAATCAGACGGTTTGCAGGAAATCTGGAGGGCTTTTCCTCGGAAAGGGCAAAAAATACCTGAATTAGGAGCAATAAAAGCAATGTCATTTTTTTCATTTCGAAAGCATTTATTTGACCGAAGGAACAGTGATAATTATTCCGGCAGACTGTGAACAGAATTAATCAACAAAAAATCATATGATGAACAAAACTACAGAAATTTAGGGGTTTCAACTCTCTGACTTATTCAGTTTAACATTGAATCACCCCAAAGTTTTGGGTCAATAACCGGATTAAATTGAACATTTTATTTTAATAGCCTGGTTTAAATGGTTAAAAACGAAAATTTTGAAGGTTTTGATGGTCTCCTCCCACATTAATATTAGTGAAAGCAAGAATTGTGATGAAAACAAAAAATATTATTTGTAGTTTTATCCTAATCGAAAAACCAAGCGGAATAGTGAAATATCAACCGAAAAAATCGACCGGGTTTGCCTTCCCTGGCACTTCATCCGGCCTTGACTACCGCTTAGTTACAGCTTTAATAAACAGATAAATTCAGATCAAATATTAATTCAATATGGACAACAGTAGTTCAAAGGAGAATCACAAAAACAGCAATAAAATACAGGAGAAATCTGATACCAGACGCGATTTTTTCAAACGTTTCGGTACGATTGGTGCGGCAACTGTAGCAGGTGGAGCTGCGATATACAGCGGATTCAAATATGAGGAATCCAAACCAAATCACGATATGGTGAAAGTGCTGACTGCGGATAATAAGTTGGTAGAAGTTCCCCGCGACCAGATCAGAGACATGAAAATGGATCTCTCGAAATTGCAGAAAGAGGGTAGGGAAGGCCTTGCCGGTCGTCGTTTTGTGATGGTGATTGATCTTGCCAAATGCCGCAATGCACGCAAATGTATTCAGGCATGTCAGGGAGCGCATCATCTGCGTCCCTACGAATACCATATCAATACCCTCACCATGCAGGAATCACCCGATACTGCACCCTATTACATGCCAAAACCTTGTCAGCATTGCGACAACCCGCCTTGCGTGTCGGTTTGTCCGGTTGATGCGACTTTCAAACGTCAGGATGGCATTGTGCTGATTGACAACGAGCGATGCATCGGTTGCCGTTTCTGCGTGGCAGCATGTCCTTATTCTGCAAGGATGTTTCATTGGGAAGAGCCACTCTTTGTTGAGGGTGATCAGGGAAAACCATACAATGTTGAATTGAATGTACCCCAGAAAAAGGGAACGGTTTCCAAATGTTTGTTTAGTGCCGACAGATTGCGTGAAGGGAAATTGCCCTATTGCGTATCTTCCTGCCCAAATGGAGTATACTATTTTGGTGATGAAAATCAGGATGCCGTTACCAATGGCACAACCAAGGAGACAGTCAGGCTCAGTGAACTGTTAAAAGTCAACGGAGGCTACCATCTCATGCCTGAATTGGGTACCAAACCGCGGGTTTTTTATCTGCCACCCAAAAACAGGTTGTTCGAAGTTCAGGATGAGAATGTGCAAAAGAGTGAAAATGTCTAAACTTATCTTTCGGGTAGGTTGAATACCATTATTATGAAGAGAAGCTATTTATTTTTGATCATTATTTTGATGTCTGCGGGTCGTTTATTTGCTCAGGAATGGGTCGTTCCTGCTGAAAATGCCGCAAAACGAAGTCCTTTTGCCTTTTCCGATTCAATCCGGCAGGCGGGTGCCACACTTTACATGACCAATTGTAAATCCTGCCATGGTGATCCCGGTAAAAACAACCCGGTCAAACTGGTACCGCTTCCTCCGGATCCTGCCTCAGCCCAAATGCAGAAAAATAGTGACGGAGATATGTTTTACAAGTTGACGGTTGGCCGTGGCCCTATGCCCTCCTTTAAAAATACGCTTTCTTCAACTGATCTTTGGCGGATTGTCTCCTTCATCAGGGGTTATAATGACAAGTATGTTCAGGAAGTGGCCCCAAGCCTGGCTCCCGGATCTTCATTGGACCAGGTGAGAATTGTGATTTCTATGATCAAAGAGAAAAATCAGGTTCTGGTTTCCCTCTCCTCACTCAAAAACATGATTCGTCAGCCGGTGGCCAATGCAGAAGTGAAATTGTTTGCCAGGCGGTATTTTGGAAATCTCTTGATCGACGAAGCGCGTACATCTGACAGTCAGGGGATTGCGTCGTTTCAATTTCCGGCAAACCTGCCTGGTGATGCAAAGGGATTTGTTCAACTGATCGCAAAGCCAACCGATGAAACGGCATTTGGTGAAGCAAAAGCAGACACCACGCTTGCGATTGGCTTGCCGACTTACCGCCCACCGCTCAATGAACAAAGGGCTTTGTGGAATATTGTTCAGAAATCACCCATCTGGCTGTTACTTACCTACGTTTTTTCCGTATTGGCAGTTTGGGGATTTATTGTTTATGTTTTGCTTCAGGTCAGGGCTATTTTCAAATCCGGTTCTGATGAAGAACAAGTGTAATTTCGTTAATTTACCACCTTTAAAATGAAAAATATTGCGTTATTGGGTCTGTTGATTATCCTGACCTTCAACCTCTACGGTCAGTTACCTGTCAGCCCTCAGGTTGAAATAGGTATCGTGGAGAAACTAGGCCAGACGATTCCAATGGATCTGAAGTTCATCAATGAAAAAAATGATACCGTCCCGATTGGAAGTTTGATCAACAAGCCAACCATCCTCTCATTTGTTTATTTTGACTGTCCGGGACTTTGCAGTCCACTGCAGGATGGCATCGCTGATGTTATCAGTAAAACAGAAATGGAACTTGGCAAGGATTATGATGTCATCACCATTAGTTTCAATACAAAAGACACACCGGAAAAAGCAAAGGAAAAAAAGCAGAATTTTGTGACCAAAATCAAGGAGAGTCAGCGTGGCAGTTGGACTTATCTCACCGGAGAACTTGAAAATATTCAGAAAATCACTGAATCAGTGGGTTTCAGATTCAAGCCAACGGGTGTTGATTTCGCCCATCCTTCCACCATCATTATCCTGAGTCCGCAAGGTAAAATTACACGCTACCTTTATGGTATCACTTTCCTTCCATTTGAATTGAAAATGGCTGTAGGTGAAGCATTGAAAGGTAATCCACAGCCTACCAGCAACAAGATATTTGAATATTGTTTCGCATACGATCCCCAAAGCAAAACCTATACGCTGCAATTCACCAGGCTTTTGGGAAGTTTTGTGCTGGTTTTGGGTTTGTTTTTTGTACTCTATTTATTCGTTTCCTCCAGAAAGAAATCATCTAAAGATCCAAAGAATGACTAATAATTTGACAGCAGAACCACTTAATTACCTGAATCACAAGACCGGACTCTGGTCGTGGCTCACATCAACCGACCACAAACGGATCGGATTGCTTTACATGTATACCATTACCATTTTCTTTTGCGTGGCTGCCGTTCTTGGCCTTTTAATGCGTATTGAGAAGATGGCTCCCGGAGCAACCATTATGTCTGCTCAAACTTACAATGGTATGTTTACCATCCATGGAATCATCATGATATTCATCGTCGTCATACCTGGACTGGCGGCCGTTTTCGGGAATATTTTCCTTCCCATCATGATTGGAGCCAAAGATGTGGCTTTTCCCAAGTTAAATCTCTTCTCCTGGTATGTTTATATTACCGGTGCTTGCCTGGGACTCTATTCCCAATTTGCGAATGGTCATTCACCCGATACAGGCTGGACATTTTATGTTCCCTATAGCGCAGAAGCTTCCTCCAATGTTGTCATCGCGCTGACAGCAGCTTTTGTGCTTGGTTTTGCCTCTATTCTGACAGGATTAAACTTCATTGTTACCATACACCGGATGCGTGCGCCCGGCATGGGCTGGTTCAGGATGCCACTTTTCCCATGGTCGCTTTATGCCACTGCCTGGATCCAGATACTTGCTACTCCCATTATTGGGATTACCCTACTGATGGTGATTGCTGAACGGACTTTTCACATCGGATTTTTTGATCCTGCGCTAGGCGGTGATCCGGTATTGTACCAGCACCTTTTCTGGATCTATTCACATCCGGCAGTATATGTGATGATCCTGCCTGCTATGGGCGTGGTGACCGAGATATTCCCAACCTTCAGCCAGAAACCTGTGTTCGGTTATGTGCCAATTGTTTTTTCGAGCATGGCCATCGCCCTGGTAGGATATTTTGTGTGGGGCCATCACATGTTTACTTCCGGTATGAGTTACGAATCCAGATGGTTTTTCTCATTTTTGACATTCCTTGTGGCCATTCCGAGCGCCATCAAGGTATTTAACTGGCTTTCTACGATGTACGGCGGTTCTGTCGATTTAAAACCTCCGCTTTTATATGCCATTTCATTTATTTTCCTTTTCACGATAGGTGGTTTTACCGGATTGACACTGGGTTCGCTGGCTACCAATATTCAGCTGCACAATACTGATTTTGTGGTGGCACATTTCCACTATATCATATTTGGCGGGATGGGATTTGGCTTCTTTGCAGGTATCCATTATTGGTATCCGAAAATTTACGGACGGATGTATAACTTTAAATGGGCCAATATTGCCTGGGGATTTCTATTTGTAGGTTTCAACCTGCTCTATTTCCCTTTGTTTGTCATTGGTATTCAAGGAATGCCACGCCGCTATTTTGATTACGACCCTAAATTTCAGACAGGGGAAGTAATTTCCACCATTGGAGCCTTCATCCTCATCATCGGATTGATCGGCATGATTTCCAACCTGGTTTACCATGTCAAAAGGGGTGTCAAAGCTCCTGCCAATCCCTGGCACGGCGTAACACTCGAGTGGCAGATACCTTCTCCTCCTCCTCACGAAAATTTTGATGAGATTCCTGTTATTACACAAGATCCATACGTTTTTGATCATCCACACACTAAATAAACCAAAGATTTATGTCGTTATCCGAACACTCTGAACATATTGACAGCGATACCGGGAAAATGGGAATGTGGTTATTCCTTTTTACCGAACTGTTTCTATTTGGCGGATTATTCATTGTCTATGCAGTAATGCGCTCAAAATTTTCCGAAGACTTTCATCATGCAGCACTCGAATTGAATGCGTTTGTGGGGGCAACCAACACGGTGGTACTTCTTCTCAGCAGTATGACGGTGGCCATGTCGTTGACAGCCATTCAACAGAAGAGAGCAGGCAAAGCCATTGGTTTGATATTGATCACCTTGATATTGGCTGGCGTATTCATGGTCAACAAATATTTTGAGTGGGGACATAAATTTGGCCTCCATCTTTATCCGGGTTCAGATGTGATGAAGACGCTTCCTCACGGAGAAATCATGTTTTTCGGCCTCTATTTCATGATGACCGGTTTACATGCCTTGCATGTTATCATCGGCGGAATCCTGTTGACCATCATCATGTTCAGAATCAATTCAGGCAAAATCAATTCAGAGCATTTTTTGCTTCAGGAAAACGGAGCACTGTACTGGCACCTCGTGGATTTAATCTGGATTTTCCTTTTCCCGTTGTTGTACCTGATTACTTAGCCCGGAGAATATATATTTCAGATGATTGTTTGCAAATTACCATAAAGAGAATTTCCTATGAAGAACCATGATAACCATGATGACCATATCTCCAGCGACTCCCTTAACTGGACCGTGTTAGTTGTTCTTTTGATACTTACAACCTTATCAATTCTAGCAATAAAGATGCACCTGGGTGCTTTTACAGTAGCCCTTGCCCTCATTCTGGCATCCATCAAAGTCACGATCGTACTGACTTATTTCATGCACCTCAAATTCGAAAATATGTTGCTGCGATTGATGGTAGGGGGCGTTTTCCTGCTTTTTGCGGTAGTGATTGGTATCACATTTATTGATTATTATTTCAGATAATATACCATACCATGAAATTGCCACGAGAATATGGTCATACCAACCGAAAATGATTCCGTGGCTATTCCGTGTGGCAACTAAAAAACAAAATATTAACACATGAATACATTATTCAACCAAGGATCTAATTTAGCAGGTGCAGTCGACAGGGCCTTTATTTTCATTTTTGCCATCTCGTTTCTGTTTACCATTGCGATTACCGTGTTGATGATCTACATTCTGATCCATTTTTCACGGAAGAAAAATAAAAATCCGCAGCAGTTTTCCGGCAATACCAAACTTGAAATAATCTGGACCGTTATACCATTGATTATTGTTCTGCTGATGTTTTATTTTGGATGGGTGGGATTTGCTCCAATGCGACAGGTCCCGGCGGATGCCATGCAAGTGAAGGTGATTGGACGGATGTGGAAGTGGGAATTTGATTACGGCAATGGGAAAATCTCCAACGAACTTGTGGTTCCTTATCAGCGCAACGTCAAACTGAACCTCCACTCTGTGGATGTCAACCACAGTCTGTTCATCCCTGCATTCAGGGTAAAGGAGGATGTGATTCCTGGATATAACAACTATTTGTGGTTTAAACCGATCATGAAGGGAACATTTGATATTTATTGTACTGAATATTGTGGTTTGGCCCATTCAGGCATGTTGGCAAAAGCGGTTGTGCTCGACAGCCTCGACTTTAATAAATGGCTGGCTGACCTGAAAGTAGCAGAAAATCTGCCTGACCATCCGGGACTCGCCATCATCAAAGCGAATGCCTGTCTTACTTGCCACTCGCTTGACGGCTCAAAAATTATTGGACCTTCCTTTAAGGGATTGTACGGGAGAAAAGGTATGGTGGTCACTGATACTGGAGAGAAAGAGATTGAAGCAAATGATGCTTACATCAAAAATTCCATTACAGATCCCAATGCTGAAGTGGTAAAAGGATTCAACAAAGGCCTGATGCAGTCTTACAAAGAAAAAATTAGTGCAGAAGATCTGGATAAAATTGTTGACTATTTTAAAACTGCAGGAGAGAATAAATAAAGTGAAGAACCTATTTTCTGTTTTTACAAGGCTGGTGAGGATTCGACTTTCCCTCATGGTTACTTTTTCGGCACTGACGGGCTATTTTTTAACCGGCAGTCATCCGGATATAGCCTTGCTTTATCTTTTCTTCGGGTTATTCCTCCTTTCTTCGGGTGCCTCCGTGCTCAATCAGGTTCAGGAATCCCATCAGGATGCCCTGATGAAGAGAACCGCTTTGCGCCCCATTCCATCCGGAGAGATTTCAATGCTGAGTGCCACACTGATTTCATTCCTTCTGATCGGAGGAGGCGCCTGGTTGCTTAGGTTCAATGGTCCGGTTCCAATGATACTGGGACTTCTAAATATCCTTTTCTACAACATCATTTATACTCCGCTGAAAACCCGAAGCTGGCTGGCCATCCTTCCCGGTGCCATTGTCGGAGGTGTACCTCCATTAATTGGCTGGACATCTGCCGGTTTGGATGTGTTTCATCCCAATGCCATTTTCCTGTTTGTTTTTGTCTTTCTGTGGCAGGTACCCCATTTTTGGTTGTTGATGATCAAATATGGCAAAGAATATGAAAAAGCAGGATTCTCTTCCATTTCGAAGTTTCTGAACGAAAATCAGATCAAAATTGTCGTCTTCTGCTGGGGTGTGGTCACTTCCATTTTCCTCATGCTTTTCCCGTTTTTCGGTTTTAACCTGAAACCCTTATTAATTGGAATTCTGGTAATTACCAACCTGTTGTTTATCCGGTATTTTTATCGTTTTCTTTTCAGAGACAGGAATACCCAAAATATACGAAATGCCTTTATCCTGATCAATTCTTACGCACTGGCAGTCTTTGTTTTGCTCATTGTCAATGCGATGATTTCCTGAAAAATAGCAATTATTTCTTTACTTCTTTAAGATATTTCCTGATAACCAGGTATTTCAACTCTGTCTTTCCTGCGTTGCTGATACCGTGTTCACTGTTATCCGGGCAATAAAAACTCGTATTGGGACCTCCGGTCGTCGTTTTTCCGTTGAGATAAAACTGGGCTGTTCCTTCCAGAACATAAAATATCTCATCTCCAGCATGCCTGTGCGGAGCGTGGGTTGACTGTCCGGGTCCTGCGACACTCATTTTAACCGTCAGACCATCCTCCAGAAATCCTTGTGGAATAAACCAGTACTGGTATCCAACAGCCGTTTTAACCGATTTATTCATGTCGAACTTATTGATACAGTTCTCAATGGTGAATGGATGGCTGTCGACAGATGCGCCTTTTGCAGCTTCCTGGGCGGAGGAAAGATTAACAAGGCAGAAAATTGCCAAAACAGCGAGAGTAAATTTTAGTTTCATGGGATTACTTTTTAATTTTTATGAGATTAATGATATGTTTGAAAGATTTTTGACATTGAGCCTGTCGAAGGGTGATGATGTTGATTGAAATGCTGTTTGAAATGTTATTTCTGAACATTCATCCAGACATTCATCTCTCCGGCACCGCGGTTGGCCCAGGAATAGTAAGGAATAGCCGTAATTGTGGCGCTGTAGTCCTTTAGCTGGTTTGCCGTTTGTTTGGTATTGATACCCTGTGTTCGGATAACAGTCACACCATTCAACATTTCCGGCATCCAGGCTGTTGTGTATTTATTGTCACGATGGAGGCTCAGTCCCAGTGTTCCGGTTTCCTTGTTGTCTGCCCATTCCGCGCAATAAACCAAAGGTCCGCGCTGAAGGGCTATTTTGCCGGTATCATCTGTGATGAACGGATTGGCAACCAGCTCCCTTACAGGCATGGGCAAGTCGAGAACAAGCCGGTCACCTTTTTTCCACTCCCGGGAGATGATCGCATAGCCATTTTTTACGTTGAAGGTTGTATTTTTCCCATTCAGTTGAATGGTAGTTCTTGACTGATCAACAGACTTAAATCGGTACAAATCCGTCGGAAATGCCTGGTTTTGTGCCCAACCGGGTATTCTGACCATCAGACTGAATTGGCCGGGCCGATCCGGATTAACATTCATGGTAATTTTGCCGTTCCATGGATAATCTGTGGTCTGATTCAGCGCTACTTTGAGACCTTTCAATTCTACAACAGCCTCGTTGTTCATAAACAGGTTCACGTACAATGAATCTCCTTTGTGTGCATAGACATATCCGGGTACCGAGGGTATGAATCGACAAATATTGCTTGGGCAGCAGGCACATCCAAACCATTCCTTGCGGCTGTGATCACCATGAGATTCGAGTGGGTTAGGATAGAAGAATCTGTCGGCGGTGAGCGAAATGCCCGACAACAGGGCATTGTAGAGGGTCCGCTCCAGAACGTCAAAATATTTTGAATCCCCTTCCAGTAGGAACATACGGTAATTCCACATGACATTGCTGATGGAGGCGCAGGTTTCACAATAAGCAGTGTGGTTGGGCAACAGATAGGGATCGCCAAATCCTTCGTTTTTTCCGGCAGAACCTATCCCGCCTGTCACATACAGCTTGGTTTTCAGGAGATCGTTCCAAATCTTGTCGATGGCATTTTGATAGGAAGGGTCTCCAGTCAATGCCGAAACATCTGCCATGCCCGCGTACATGTAGGTTGCCCTGACGGCATGGCCAACAATTTGATCCTGTTCAACAACAGGTTTGTGTGCCTGGTTGTATTCCTCACCACCTTTTCTGCAATCGAGGAAGAACTTCGCCAGTTTCAGGTAACGTTCCTCACCGGTTATCCGGTACAACTTGGCCAATCCCATTTCAATAACCTGATGCCCGGGATAATAGCTCAATTTGCCCGGACCGAAATCATGATCGACCAGATCTGCACTTTTGAGTGCTACATCCAGTAGGGTGCGCTTCCCGGTAGCCAGGAAATGTGCATAGGCTGCCTCATAGAGATGACCGAGGTTGTAGAGCTCGTGACTGAGCACCGGATCTTTCTCCCATCTTTTTTTGCCTGCCCAGGGATGCATGTGAAGCGAATCGATGGTTCGGTTGGTGTAAAGATATCCATCCGGCTCCTGGGCAAGAATAATATAGGAAATGATAGTGTCAATGCGGCTTTCAAGTTGTTTGTTCGGATTTGTCTGAAGGGAATAACTGGCTCCTTCAATGATCTTGTAGAGGTCTGAATCATCGAAAGGGTACTCCGACTGAAACTTACCCTTTGTCAGTTTTCCGGCAATTTTGAAATTTTCGACCCTGCCTGTTTTGTAGCACTGATCAATGGCAATGGGAATGGTAACACGCTGGTTTAGCTCAATACGCGGAGCCCAAAAATGGTCGTTCACCTTCACTTTTGTGAAACTTACAGGCTGAATCGGATAATCCTTGACCGGTACTTTTTGACCAAAGGCTGGAAATTCATTGAAGCTGCAGAGTATTATCAATATCAGGGTGCAAGCCAATTTGAATCGGAATTTCATAAATCTGGATTTATTGGATTGAAAATCATTTTCATTTACTGAATAAAGATAATTAAGTAATTGAAAACTGACAATCCTTGCTTGTCAATCAAAAATACGCAATACCAAAAGGCTAATGGCTAAAGGCCTAGGATGGAACGCCTCCATCCTGACTTACCTGTAACCTGCAACGGAAAGATACTTAGCTCATTTCTCATATCCCGCAACGCTTACTTCATCCTCCTGATCCGTACCTCAATCTTGCTATCTTTTAAAAGATCAACCAGCAATTGTGTATTGGTTTCCCCCGTGTGGTAGGGATACAAAACTTTGGGCATGAAACTGCGGGCACCATCAGCTGCCATTTGCGGAGTCATGGTGTAGGGGAGGTTCATCGGCAGAAATGCGATGTCAATACTCTTCAAATCAGTCATTTCCGGAATGTTTTCAGTATCACCTGCGATATAGATTTTCTTGCCACCGTAAGTGATCACATAACCATTCCCGTTTCCTTTCGGATGATATGGATTTCCATCCCTTTGATTGACAATATTATAGGCTGGAACCGCTTTGATCGAGATATCACCGAAAGTTTGCTCGTCTCCGTTTTTGAACACAACGGCATTTTCAATTTTTGCGCTGCAGCTTTGGCTAACAATCGTTTTTGTCGTGGATTGAGAGACCAGTGCCAGGGCTTTTAGGTCAAGATGATCACCATGCTCGTGGGTGACAAGAATGATATCTGCTTTTGGGAATTGGGAATAATCTGCCTCCCTTGAGACAGGATCGATATGAATCACCGATTTGCCCAAATCAAGCATAAGGGTTCCATGGCCGATCAGGGTGATGACCAGCTTCCCTTTGCCGGTTTCGAATTCGTCCTTTTCGAATGTTTTGGTGGAACCGGCTGTTTGAGAATTTGCTGTAAATACAGCAAGCAAGAGCAAAAGAGAAAATAGTGTCTTCATGAAATAGAAATTTAGGAGTTACGGTTTAAAAGTAAAAAATCAGGTTGAACCCTGCAATTGATGGTATACGGAATTGTCAAATGTCAGTTACTTATTATCCAAAACCTGTTGTGAAGTACAAAGGTGATCAATTATTCATTAAATTTACTCCCCGAATCAATCGCATTTATTAACTACTACATGACAATGAATAAAGCAATTTACATCCTTTTTTTGGGAGGGGGTTTACTATTTACCTCTTTTCTGCATGCCCAGGTGAAAAAGGAGAAACAGCCTGTTTATCAGGATGTTCCTTTTTTGCAAGAGTACAGTATTAAATATTACTCCAAATCAGACTCAGTCCATCTGCTTAAAGTTGGTTGTGACCGGAATGGCGACATCAAAATACTGACTTCTTCCGGACTGTTTAAACCTTTTGACGGACAATTCCTTTACGCGGGTTCATTGGCAAAAGACCGGTCATACAGGCCAATGGAACAAAAAAAACTGACAGATATGGTCATTTACAAGGATCAGTTTGTCTACCTTGACGACAAAGCTGTATTCAGTAACAGCTGGGCAGGAAAACTATTCTCCAAACATGCCTTGCCGGATGCGCTTAATTTTGAAGCAGGCGATGATTTTACCTTTTTGGTGACAAACGGCAAAGAGATCAGGCTGTTGCATGATTCCAACATTGATTGGAAAGGGAATTTTCCGGATTCCAAAATAATTTCAATTCGTTACGATGCTTCCCGGAATCTCTTTTGGCTACTCGGAAAGAACCAATTTTGCAGTTTTGATCCTTCAAAGAAAGAGTTTAAATCTGTTTTTCAGGCCGACAATATGACCTGTTTTGATCTCAGCGCCGACAAAAAAACGATATTTATCGGGACAACTGATGGATATATGAAATTGGATGCCATTACTTTAAAGCAAATTGGAGCGATCAGTCAAAGAATGCCTTCTACACGTATTACGGCATTGAAAGAGGTCAACGGACAAATGTGGTTTGGCTCAACGGAAGGTGCCTTTCAACTCAGATCTGACGGAAAATACAATTTTTACAACGGTGAAAGATGGTTGCCGGGAAATCGGGTGATCGATTTTGCCAGGGGTGAAAATAATTCGGTATTGATCCTGACTGATAAGGGATTGACTGAAATGGCTTACCGGAACTGGACGCTGGCCGAAAAGGCCGATTTCTATGAGAAACAGGTTCGCTTGCGCCACATCCGCAATGGATTCAACGCCTCTTATGACAATATGGACCACGGAAATCTGTCAACCGGCCGACTTTCCGATTCCGACAATGACGGTCTCTGGACTTCCATGTACCTTGGAGGGGAGATCTTCAGATATGCTGCAACCAAATCGGACGATGCCCTTCAGAATTGCCGTGAATCTCTCGATGCAATGGAACGGCTTTACAGCGTCAACGGATTGAAAGGATTTCCTTCGAGGTCGTTTGAAAGAAGTGGCTGGATGAAGCATCTTTCCGATCCTGACAGGTGGAAAAATTCCGCAGACAGTGAATGGGACTGGAAAGCTACAACCAGCAGCGATGAAGCCATCGGTCATATATTCGCATTGGGCGCTATGGCGGAACTCATTGGTGATCTGGATCTCACGAAACGTTCCATCCATTTGATCGACATCTTAATGACCCATATTGTTGAACATGATATGTATCTGATCGATTTTGACGGAAAACCAACCCTTTGGGGAAAATGGAATCCTGAATATGTGAATGCAAGACCAAAAAATGTTGGCGACAGAAAGATCAATTCGTCCAACATCATTGCCATGTTGCAAACTGCTTACCACTTTACCCATAAGGAGATTTTCAAACAAAAAGCATTTGATCTGATGAACAATTACGGGTATTACGAAAATCTGATGCAGAAAATGGCGAACATCAGCAAGGCTGATCAGGGTGCGGACGACATCAGCAAAATGCTATCCGAAGACTGGAACCATTCGGACGATGAAATGTATTTTGTGGGATATTGGGGTCTATACCGCTATGCCTTTAATGATACGCTCAAATCAAACTACAAGGCAGCAATTATTGACCACTGGCAAATTGAGAGGCCCGAAAAGGAAGGAGCATGGAACATTTTCACGGCGCTGACCGGAACACCCAATTTTGATCTGAATGAGGCAGCCTGGTGGCTGAAAGAATATCCGATGGATATGATTGAATGGGTAATCATCAACAGCAATCGAAAAGATATTGACAAACTGGCACCGAATTTCAGAAATCAAACGATCAAAGAGGTGCTTAATCCCAAGGAAAGGCCGATCAGCAGGCACAATGGGAATATGTTCAGCCTGGACCGTACCCATGGCAACGGAAATTCAGAAAGCAGCGCGGGGGATATCTGGTTGTTGCCTTATTGGATGGGCCGATACCTGGGTGTCATCAGTGCTCCTGCTTCAAAAAAGTGACAATTGACCATCCTGCGTTTTACCAGACAGAATTCTTGTTGAATCAAGTATATTGATGAGTTAATTGTTTGAATTACAATTATATAAATGACATGAAGTATTTTTCTGCTTTTATTTTGTTTGCCTTATCATTTGGATTTGCTTTCCAAGTGCAAGGGCAGCAAACAGCCAAATCCCTCACTCAAAAAGAGATGAAAGAGGGCTGGACACTTCTTTTCGATGGGAAGAATCCCACCCATTGGCGGGCAGCCAATGCGGAAGGTTTTCCTGTAAAGGGGTGGGTAATTAAAGAGGGCTGCCTGGTTTCCGGCGGTGGAGGAAATTTGGTTTCAACCAAAGAATATGGCAATTTTGACTTTGTCTGGGAATGGAAAATGATGGACCAGGGAGGCAACAGTGGAGTGAAATATTTCGTCAAGGAGGATCAAAAAGATGCCCTGGGAATTGAGTACCAGATGCTGGATGATGAAGGACATCCCTGGATGAAGGATGGCAGAATGCATCCCAACGATTTTCATACAGTCGGTGCCATTTATGAGTTGTATCCAACCAATGCGGGTAAAGTGACAAAACCGGTGGGAGAGTGGAATACCAGCCGCATTTTATGCAAGGGAAAACACATTGAACATTGGTTAAACGGCGTCAAAGTCTCTGAATGTGAACGCGGCAGTGAAGATTTTAATGCCCGTATCGCCAAAAGCAAATTCAAGGAGATTCCCAATTTTGGTCTTCACGAAATGGGACTGCTCCTGTTGCAGGATCATGGAAGTATCGTTTGGTTCAGAAGCATGAAGATCAGAGAGTTATAAAAAAAATTCTGCATTCTAAGTCATGACCAAATAAT
>JBAXUL010000087.1:0-16726 GCA_037129695.1 Prolixibacteraceae bacterium | reverse complement strand
TTCAATCTTACTTACTCACCGCAATTGCTTTCTTTCGTACAATGGTGATTTTCTCAAGTCCTTTCCCCATATCTTTCTTTTTATAGGATACAATTGTTGTATCACCTGGATCAAAGGCAAATGAGTCGTGCAAAGGATGATCTACAATCATTCTGTACCCGTTCACCACTGGAGAAATTGCAGAGACATTGAACCCTTCACTCTCCCCGTCTTTCATAATGATCATCTTTTTGCCTCCAACAGATCTGACGATTTTGTGCCCCTCCTTGCTCTGAAGGCTGTCTCCTATGGTGTAGGAATAGGTGCTGCTATTTCCAGTACCATCACCAGAGTCAATGACAGTTACTGTTACTTTTTTGTCTTTAAGGTCAGTCCCAAGTTGATGATAAGCTGAATCAGCCATTATTGTCATCCCCTTTTGAACCGTTTTTGGATCTTCCCTGATCACAACCTTCACATTCTGCTCCTTCTTTTGCTGCCCATTTGCAGTTTGAGCCAAACAGGTAGCGGCAGAAAAGCAAAATCCGGCCATCAGAACTGTTAAAATTGCAGTACTTTTCATCTTTCCAACTAATTTTAGTTAACAAAATCTAAACTTACCAAATTATCTTGAATCATGTCTATATTTGGTTCCGATTTCATACAAATATAGTGGTCTTCCCCTGAAGTCTGGCCAGATATATTACTTTTGTCGCTCAATTTATGTGAGGGTATCCATAGGTATTCATGAAACAATTTGAATTTGATTTTATTGTAGTTGGCAGCGGGTTGGCAGGACTATTGGCAGCCCATCACGCTTCTGTCCACGGAACGGTTGCCCTCATCTCCAAGTCAGAGCTTGACATCAGCAACTCCTACAATGCCCAAGGCGGAATAGCCGCAGCGATCGGTATTGATGATGATCCGGAGTACCATTTGAAGGATACCCTGACTGCTGGGCGTGGACTCTGTGATTACGATGCCTCGTCAATCCTGGTTCTCGAAGGGCTTGCCCAGGCAAAGGAATTGATTGCCATGGGCGTTCAATTCGACAAAGATGACAATGGCGAGTTGATACTCGGACTGGAAGGCGGACATTCTCACCGCAGAATACTGCATGCCGATGGAGATGCCACAGGAAAAATCATGACAGGATTTATGCTCAAAAAAATTCTGGAAAATCCTCAGATCACCCCATTTGAATATACTACTGCTGTCAGAATTTTTACAAAAGACAGTATTTGCTCAGGCATTCAGACTTTAGATTACAATACCGGCGAAAACTCGATTTTCCGGTCTAAGGCAACAATCCTTGCTACAGGCGGACTTTCCCGTATCTACTCGCGTTCCACCAATCCGTATACTGCCACAGGAGATGGAATTGCACTCGCCTGGCATGCGGGCGCCAGACTGGCAGACATGGAATTCATTCAGTTTCATCCAACGGCTCTTTCGCTGGACGGAGAGGATGCCTATCTGATCAGTGAAGCCGTCCGGGGAGAAGGCGCTCATTTGATGGACAAAGATGGCAAGCGTTTTATGACCGGAGTCCATCCCATGGCAGAATTGGCTCCCCGAGACATTGTAGCATCAGCCATTTTCAAAAGGATGCAGGAAACAGATTCTACTGTTTTTCTCAGTCTGGGACATTTGGACGCCAATTTTTTGAAAGAACGATTTCCCTCAATCGATACGAAATTAAAAGGATTCGGAATTGATTTGACCATTGATCTGATACCTATCTCTCCCGCAGCACATTATACGGTAGGCGGGATTCGTACCGACCTGTGGGGTCAGACCAATATGACAGGCCTGTTTGCCTGTGGCGAAGTGGCATCTACCGGGGTCATGGGAGCCAACAGGCTCGCCAGTAATTCATTGCTTGAGTGCCTTGTTTTCGGGAAAAGACTGGTGGAGAAGGCAAAACTATTGCCGATGCCAGCTGTCGACAACCAGGTTGCCGAAACCATTGTGCTCAATCAGGAAACAGATGCAACGTTCGTGTCCATCAAAAACGAGTTGTCGCAGTTAATGAGCAACCTTGTAGGCATTGTACGCAACCAACGTGATTTGTCTTCTGCTTTGAAACGGATCAATGAAATCACAGGGCAATATCCCGACAACCAGCAAGATTACAACTACAAAAAAATCAATGACCTCGCAACAGTTTGCAGGTTGATCTGCATCTCGGCTCTGGAGAGGAAAGAGAGTCGCGGCGGACATGTAAGATCAGATTACATGGACGAATCACCCGAACTGGTTCATCACATCATACAGGAAAATGGGAAATTGATCACCACTGAAATGGTCAGAAACAGCTTATTGAAATGAATAAATTAGAGATTCAAAATATTGGTTCACTGATTGAAAATGCCTTCAAGGAGGATATCGGTACAGGTGATGTCACAACGGATGCGCTGATACCCGATTCAATGGTCAGTACTGCTACCATGGTTGCGAAAGCGGATGGCACCATCGCCGGAATGGATGTTGCAGAAGCTGTTTTCAGGTATTTAACCCCTCAGTTATTGTGGATTCCCCATGTCAAGGACGGTGACCAAATCAAAAAAGGGGATCTTCTGGTTGAGATGAACGGATCCTATCGCGCCTTGCTTTCTGGAGAGCGTCTCGCACTCAATTTCTTGCAAAGAATGAGCGGCATTGCCACGGCTACTGCCCTATACACTGCCCAGGTAGCCGAATACGGAACAAAAATCCTGGACACCAGGAAGACCGTACCCGGACTGAGGTTACTTGACAAATACGCTGTCAAGGCAGGTGGAGGTGAAAATCACAGGATCGGACTTTACGACATGGTCCTGATCAAGGACAACCACATTAAAGTGGCGGGTGGGATCAGAAATGCTGTGGAACAAATCAGAAGCCGTGTACCTGCCGGGATGAAAATTGAAGTTGAAACCACAAATATAGAAGAGGTCCTCGAGGCACTCGAGATGAAAGCCGATATCATCATGCTTGACAATATGTCGAATGAGACCATGAAAATTTGTGTTGGCATAATCAACCACAGGGCAAAGGTAGAAGCATCAGGAAATATGAATCTGGAAAGAGTCAGGGAAGTAGCCGCCACAGGTGTGGATTACATTTCCATCGGAGCCCTCACCCATTCCGTGACAGCACTGGACATCAGCATGAACATCAAAAAAGAACAGAATTGAATTTAGTGATCGACATAGGGAACAGCCGTACCAAGGTGGCATTTTTTACCGGTCGGGAGATGGCAGACACTTTCGTGTTTGACGATTTCTCGATCGACAGAATCAATGAGCTGGTACAGAAATTCCCGGAAACGGATCAAGCGATTTTGTCAAGTGTAACAGCTGTCGATCAAACAGAAATAGATGCCTTAACAGCAAAATTTCCCGGGTTCATCGTACTGAACCACCTGACGCAGATTCCCATCAGGAACAATTACCTTACACCCGAAACCCTGGGTCTGGATCGACTTGCCGCTGCTATTGGTGCCAAAGTTTTATTCCCGGATACGGATCTATTGGTGATTGACGCAGGAACCGCCATCACTTTTGATTTAGTCGAAAAAAATGGGACTTTTGCCGGAGGAAATATCTCGCCCGGGATGCGAAGCAGGTTTCGGGCCTTGCATGAATTCACACAAAAATTACCACTAACAGCAGAGGCAGATGATTTTCCTTTACTGGGCCGTACCACCGAAGAAGCAATCCAATCTGGTGTCATCAACGGAATGATCTTCGAAATTGACGGAATGGTTGATTTGCTTAAAAAAAAATACCCTGAAATACAACCCGTTCTTACAGGTGGTGATGCGCCTTTCTTTGAAAGAAGATTAAAAAATCCCATCTTTGTAAAATCTGAAATCACGCTCATAGGTTTAAACAGAATTCTTGAATATAATGTTGAAAAGCAATAAATTAAAATTTTTAGCGATCATTTTGGTTCTGATCATCCCAACCGGAATGTACGGACAGAACAGTAGCAGCACAAGCTCAGTCTATTCCCGTTATGGTTTCGGCAGCTTATTTGGCACCAGTTTCGGAAAGAGTGATGGCATGGGGGGAATTGGAATAGGCACTCGCGACAGCTATCAGATCAATACGGCAAATCCTGCGTCGTACACGGCCATCGACTCTTTGACTTTTCTGATGCAGTTTGGACTCGAAGCCAAATTCACTAATTCCAAGACCAGTAGTTCAGAAAATACCAGGAACAATGTCAATTTTAACCATATGACATTTGCGTTCCCGGTTACCCATTGGTGGGCGGCTTCTTTCGGTCTACTGCCATATGCTACAAAAGGTTACGAATTAAACAGCACTAAGGGACTTCTGGACTTGATGTCGAATTCCACCTTTTCGGGCACAGGAACACTGACCAGAGCATTCCTTGGAAATGGTTTTAAGCTGGGCAAGCATCTTTCAGTGGGTGTGAATACCTGGTTTATGTTTGGGAAAATAGAGGACAATACCTATATCTATTTTCCTTACGATAACAATGCCTACGACTACCTGAAGAACAACAGCCTCAACTCGCATGGTTTCGGCCTCACCGGAGGTTTGCAATATCAGATTGAGACCAAAAACAAAAACAAATTCACCGTTGGTGCAACTTTTGAACCCCGGGTAAATATCAATTCCACTTACATCATTCATGAAGAACGCGCGCTTTACAGAGGCTCATCAACCTATTCTGTGATAACTGATACGGTAAGGCATGTAGAATCCAGTAACAACGGGCTGCAAACACCTCAAACATTCGGAGCCGGTTTTTCCTATTCGCTTAAAAACAAAATCACATTTGGCGCCGATGCCTATTACCAGAAATGGAAAGACGTCATGTTTCTGGGACAGACGGTAGATTATTTATCCAACAGCAGCAGATATTCAGCGGGACTGGAATTCACTCCAAACCTTTATTCTATCCGGAGTTATTGGGAAAGAACTGAATACCGTTTTGGGGGGTTTTATGAAAACTCTTATCTGACATTGAATGGGATTCAGCTGAAAAGTTATGGACTTACCTTTGGCGTTGGCCTGCCACTTAGTCGGATGTATCGTTCATTACTTAATCTTTCGTGTGAAATCGGCCATTTGGGTACAACCGAAAATAACCTGATCAAGGAGAACTACGCCAAATTCACTTTGCATATCATGCTGCATGACAGGTGGTTCTACCAGACAAAATTTGAATAATCGCTGCTTTCTCTGATCCTAAGTGTTCTGGGGATCGATTAGGAAGAGTACAAATAAAGGGTATTTCAACCCTGCTGAATAGAAATTCAATGATACGTCGACATTTCATTTTGGGTATTTTTCCCTTTGGACGTTCTGGTAACGTTATTGCTGGCCGGATGGGAATCATGTTGCCTGTCATACTCCTGTTTTTTTCATGTCAGACAAAGGTTGCTGCCGACCTGGCACCAGAACTGCTGAAAAACACATCCATTCCGACATTGGAGGCTTTGAATTTCGAGACATTTTATACAGATTCAGGTGTAGTCAGGTACCATCTTCAAACTCCCAAACTGCTAATCTTCGATGATGCCAAGCAGCGTTACAAAGACTTCCCGGAAGGTTTTCTAGTTCAGAAATACGATCTGAACAGAAAGATTATTTCCCAAATGTCTGGCAATCATGGCAAATACTTTGATCTCGAAAAAAAATGGGAAGCCAACGGGAATGTCGTTCTTGTGAACAGCCAGGGTGACACGTTGAGATCGGAAGAACTGAAATACCACGAAACTGAGGATCTTATTTTTTCAGATCAGTTTGTAAGTATCAAAAAAGGCGACCAATACATCACAGGTACAGGTGGATTTAAATCTGATGCCCAAATGACAAAATGGTCATTCATCAAAACGAAAGGACATATTTACGTTGAAGGAAAATAAACTGACCTTGCTGATATGAATGAGCTGTCGATCATAATGGTTACCATGATTGCCGCCGCTTTTTTCTCGGGGATGGAGATTGCTTTTTTTTCTTCCGACAAGTTGCGTCTAGAACTGGATAAAAGCAGAAACCGGCTGAACGGTAAAATCATCGGCATCTTCAACAGACATCCCGGCCAATATATTGCTACGATGCTGGTGGGCAACAATATAGCCCTGGTGGTGTACACCCTGGCATTTGCTAACCTGATGCATCCGTTTTTTGCCACCATTAACGCCAGCGAATCAGTTAACCTTTTCCTACAGACAACAATCTCTACCCTTTTAATCCTTATTGTTGCCGAGTTCATTCCAAAAGCTATTTTCAGGATCAACCCCAATCTGGCATTGAATATTCTGGCATTGCCGGTAGCCATATTTTATTTTCTTTTTTATCCGGTAACCAAATTTGCCATAGGATTGTCAAAAATGGTTTTGAAATATTTCTTCAAGGTAAAAATCGAACAAAAAACGGATGACAGGGTCTTTGGCCGAGTGGATCTGAATAACCTTTTGGGAGAATTAAACGGAACCAACCCTACCACATCCAGAAAAATTGACAGTGAAATTAAGCTCTTTCAGAACGCACTCGATTTCTCCAAACTGAAGATCCGCGACTGCATGATACCCCGGACCGATATCGTCATGATAGAAGTGAACGAAGGAGTGGAAGTTTTATGTCAGAAATTTATCGAAACCGGCTATTCGAAAATAATGATCTTTCAGGATAACTCCGACAACATCATAGGATATGTTCATTCATCCGATCTCTTTCATAACCCTGAAAACATTCAAGGCTGCCTTCGCAAAATTTCTTTTGTGCCCGAAACAATGGAAGCGAACAAACTACTGAGCATACTGCTCCATGAGCACAAAAGTACGGCGATTGTGGTGGATGAATTTGGCGGCACAGCAGGAATGATCACCACGGAGGATATACTGGAAGAAATCTTCGGAGAGATTGAAGACGAGCATGACACCCCTGACATTACTGAAAAAAATCCAGGGGAAAACCACTACATATTCTCCGGACGGGCATCCATCAACTATCTGAATGAAAAATATTTCTTTAAGATTGAGGAAAATGACCACTATGAGACGCTTGCCGGATATTTGCTTTTTCACCACTCCAGTTTCCCCAAATACAACTCAATCCTGCACATTGGAAGCTACGAATTCAAAATTTTAAAGAGCACCAGAACCAAAATTGAACTGATTGAAATGAAAAAAATCAGTAATTTATAAAATTGAGCTTTCAGAGCAGTTTTAAAAATCTAAAATTGCTATATTCGTACGCTCAAAAAATAAGATAAAAGATTTAACAGTTAAGTAAATAAATAACCAGAAAACGGATGGCTACATTAGAGAAAATCAGAAACCGGGCAGGAATTGGAATCACCATCTTCATTGGATTGGCACTCGCAGCATTTGTACTTGGAGATGCTGTAAAATCAGGCAGTTCAATCATGCGTGGCAATCAGCAGGAGATTGCTAAAATCGCCGGTAAAAGTGTCGATTTTAAAGAATTTCAAAAGAAGGTTGATGACCTCACTGATATTTACAAAATGAATTCAGGTTCTGCCTCCATCGATCAAAAAACGACGGAACAGATCAGGGAACAAACCTGGATGGGACTCGTGAGGAACTATACGATGAAGGAAATTTACGATAATCTTGGCATAGATGTCACTTCCAATGAACTTTTCGAGCTCGTTTCCGGTGAAAATCCCCATCCAATTATCCAAAGTCTATTCCGTGATCAAAAAACCGGAACCGTAAACCGTCCGGCACTGATTCAATTCCTGAAATATCAGCAATCGAACACAACCGGCCCTGAGCACAACTACTGGTTGTTTGTTGAAAATCAAATCGTGGAAGAACGTTCGTTCACCAAATACAACAATTTAGTCGCCAAGGGTGTTTACACAACTACTGACGAAGCCAAACAAAGTCTTGAAGGTAAAAACAAGAATGTCAACATTGAATTTGTCGGCAAAACGTTTATTGCAATTTCAGACAGTACGGTAAAAGTTTCTCAGACTGAAGTTGAAAAATACTATGAAGCACACAAGGAAAAATACAAACAGGAAGCCAGCCGCGACATTGAATATGTGCTGTTCCCCGTTGTTGCTTCAAAAGGCGACGAAGATAAAGTGATCAAGTGGATCAATGACATTAAAACTGAATTTGCGGCAGTAGAAGATCCTGCCGCTTATGTCAATGTCAACTCCGACAAACAGTTTGATTCCAATTTCCTCAAGAAATCTGAAGTCACTCCTTCATTGGCCGAATTTGCTTTCAATGGCAAAGCAGGCGACATCTACGGACCTTACAAAGAAGGACAGAGCTGGAAATTATGCAAAATCCAGAAATTCGAAGATCTGCCTGATTCAGTGAATGCACGTCATATTCTCATCAGAGTGAATTCTCAGGCAGAAGCAGCAAAAGCAAAAACTACTGCAGACAGTATAAAAAGAGTGCTCATTTTGGGTGGTGATTTTGCTGCCCTCGCGCGCAAATATTCCACCGACGAAGGATCAGCGGTTAAAGGCGGAGATCTGGGATGGTTCAAAAGAGGAACAATGGTTAAACCTTTTGATGAGGCTGCCTTCTTTGGTAAAGTCAATGATTATCAAGTGGTCACTTCTCAGTTTGGCATCCACCTCATTCAGGTGATGAAACGTGGAAACACCGAAAAAAATGTCCAGCTTGCAACGATTGTTCGCAACATCGAACCCAGTAGCCAGACCTATCAGCAAACCTATTCCCTGGCTTCAAAATTTGCGGCTGAAAATCGCGACATGAAGGCATTCCGCGCTTCTGTTACCTCACAGGGACTCAACAAACGCATTGCCACCGTTTTGGAGGCAGACAAGGATGTTGCCGGGTTGGAAAATTCAAGGTTATTGGTCCGTGCTGCTTTCAAAGCAGAAGTTGGCCAACCTGTAATCAGCACAGAAGGCACTCCGATCTTCGAATTGGGAACCCAATTTGTGGTTGCTGTGCTTAGCAGCAGTCAGGAAAAAGGTTATTCGACCATCGCATCAGCAAAACCATCTGTAGAACTTGAATTGAGAAAACAAAAGAAAGCAGAACAACTGGTTGAACAGATGAAAGGCAAGACAGACCTGAGTTCATTGGCTTCCTTACTGGGAACAACAGTAGGACAAGCTCAGAATTGCAACTTCGATTCTTACACCATTCCTGGTCTTGGAAACGAACCTGCAGTTGCAGGTGCTGCCTCAGTTCTTGAACCGGGTGGTGTTTCTAAACCGGTGATAGGTTCCAACGGGGTTTATGTTGTGAAAGCAGTTACTGTCAACAAAGGAACCAATTCTGATATCGCAGGCGAAAAATTACAGAGCAAGATGGCTCTTGGTTACAGGGTACAGGTGCAAGCCTTCGAAGCACTGAAAGAAAATGCTTCGGTTCTTGACAAACGTGCCAAATTCTATTGATCAACCGATTCATATTAAGATAAAACAGGAAAGGATGCCAAATGGCATCCTTTCCTGTTTTATCTTAATTCTTCCTGCCAGATAAAATAATCCGGAGGAAAATCTTGGATTCCGATGTTTGGTTTCTTATCAAAAATGGCATAAACGGAAGAACCACTGCCTGACATGGAGGCATAAATGGCTCCCATGCCGGAAAGCTTTTCCTTGAGAAGTCCCAATTCCGGAAATTTAGCGAAAAGCGTCTTCTCAAAATCATTTTTAATGCTGCTTCCCCACTCCCTGATCCCATGGCTGATGATTTCATTGAAATTGAAAGGGTATTCCTGTGGTACAACGCCCGAATAGGCTTCTTTCGTATTCACACCAAAGGATGGTTTTACAAGGAGAAGATGATATCCGTTCAAGGTTAAGCTGATTGGAGAAAACTGATCACCTGTGCCGGTAGCGCAGACAGGAATGTTTTCAAGAAAGAAAGCACAGTCTGCCCCAAGCCGGCCCGCCAGATTCTTTAATTGAAACGGTGAAATTCCGAGATCAAAATGCTCATTCAATGATTTCATCAAGAATGCTGCATCCGCAGAGCCGCCTCCCAGCCCTGCTCCGGAAGGAATTACCTTGTGCAGGTGAATGTCCAGTCCAGGCAGAGAATGTTCTTCCTGCAGCATCCGGTAGGCCTTTAAAACAATGTTCTGTTCCGGATGGATCTCCAAATCGATTCCGCTGTTGTAAAAATTGACCTGATCCTTCCCGTTCACCACATATTCCAACGCATCTTTCAAGCCGATTGGATAAAAGAGGGTCTCCAGTTCATGGTATCCATCTTCGCGTTTGCGAAGGATATTCAGACCAATGTTGATTTTTGCGTTGGGGAAAACAACCATCACAGCAAATTATTGATATTAAATTTTCGATTCGGTCCTTGTGCCTGCAAAAGGTCGCAGGGTTCAATTTTCGAAGTAATAACCTGACTGATGTTCGGAACCAGGATGATCAGAGAAAATTGATCTATTCCCACCAAGGGGCACAAAAGATCTCACAACTGTCTCAAAGTAAAAATACAATTATCCTTCCATGAATCATCCTATCTGATCATCGTCACATTTTCACATCGTCAAATTATCGAATTGTCGAATTAAACCTATTTCACATAACTCTCCAACGGCTCGCAAGTGCAGAACAAATTTCTGTCGCCGTAAGCATTATCGACTCTTCCGACGGGTACCCAGAATTTATTGTCTCGTAGCCAATCCAGAGGATAGCAGGCTTTTTCGCGCGAATAACCGTGGTTCCATTCGTTGGCAGTAAGTACATCAGGCGTATGAGGCGCATTCTTGAGTACATTGTCTACCTGATCCGCAACACCTGTCTCGATCTCTTTGATCTCAGCAAATATCGAATTCATGGCATCCACAAATCTGTCAAGTTCTTCTTTGGATTCGCTTTCTGTGGGTTCTACCATCAGGGTTCCGTGAACAGGAAAGGAGAGAGTTGGTGCATGGAAACCATAGTCCATGAGTCGTTTGGCGATGTCTGTTTCTGATATGTCGGCTCCTGTTTTCAGGTGACGGCACTCCAGAATCATCTCATGCGCCACCCTGCCATTGGCACCTGTATAAAGAATACCATAATTATCCTTCAGTCTGGCAGCAATGTAGTTGGCATTCAGGATGGCAATTTTGGTTGCATCCGTCAATCCATCCGCACCCAGCATTTTGATGTAACCATAGGTGATCGGCAATACCGACGCGCTGCCCCAGGGAGCTGCAGAAACGGCATGCATCCCGATATGTCCATTGTTCATTACGGGATGGGAGGGCAAAAACTCTACCAAATGCCTGGCCACACCGATTGGGCCAACTCCCGGGCCGCCTCCGCCGTGCGGAATCGCAAAAGTTTTATGCAGGTTCAGGTGACAGACATCCGCACCAATCCGGAAAGGATTGGTGAGTCCGACCTGCGCATTCATATTTGCTCCATCCATGTATACCTGTCCGCCATTCTGGTGGATAATTTCGCACATCTCAACGATGGATGCCTCAAAAACTCCATGCGTCGAAGGATAAGTAACCATAAATCCGGCCAAATTCTCCCTGTGCTCCTCTGCTTTGATCTTGAGCTCATCCACATTGATGTTTCCGTTGTCATCACATCCTACAACAACTACCTTGTTGCCCGCCATGACGGCACTCGCAGGATTGGTTCCATGCGCAGAGGAAGGAATCAGCACCACATTCCTGTGTCCTTCTCCCCTGCTTTTGTGGTAATCACGTATCACCAGCAACCCTGCATACTCACCTGCAGCACCCGAATTGGGCTGGAATGAGATATCTGCAAAGCCCGTAATTTCGGCAAGGTCCCTGCGCATCTCTTCCATCATTTCGTGGTAACCCATGGCCTGATTTTTGGGAACATACGGATGAATACCATTGAATTCAATCCAGCTTAAAGGCAGCATCTCGGTAGCAGCATTGAGTTTCATCGTACATGATCCCAGCGAGATCATGGAGTGCACGAGTGAAATATCTTTCTTTTCGAGTCTTTTGATGTAACGTGCCATTTCAGTCTCCGATCGGTACTTGCTGAAGACCTCCTGTTTGAGAAAACCTGATTGACGGGCAAAAGTTTCAGGAATATTTGTTGACTCCGGCATTCCGGAAATTACAGGTACAACTTTATTGGCCGCTTTGGCAAAAACCTCCAAAATCCAGTTAATGTCTTCAAGGTTAGTGGTCTCATCGATGCTGATGCCGACCTCTCCCTGCTCAAAATACCTGAAATTCATCTCCAGTGCAACCGACAGCCATTCTATGTCCTCTTTTTTCACGTGGCGTGGAAGTGTGATCTTCAAGGTATCAAAGAAACCGCTGGTTTCGCATGAATAACCAAGACCTGTAATCTGACTGGCAAGCAGCGAGGCGATGCTGTGAACGCGTTCTGCTATATTTCGGATTCCCTCCGGACCATGATAGGTGGCGTACATACCTGCCATCGTTGCCAACAAACCCTGGGATGTGCAGATATTGGAAGTGGCTTTTTCTCTTTTGATGTGCTGTTCCCTGGTTTGAAGTGCCAGTCTCAGCGCTGGTTTTCCGTTGGCATCCCTGGATACGCCGATAATCCTGCCCGGAAGATCCCTTTTGTACTCATCCCTTGTTGCAAAGAAGGCCGCAGATGGACCTCCATAACCCATGGGTACACCAAAACGCTGGGTTGAACCGAAAACGATGTCCGCTCCCCATTCTCCCGGAGGTGTTAACAATGCGAGAGAGAGCAGGTCTGCGGCTACGGCAACTTTTGCACCGGTCGACTGAATCTTGTGAGTAAACTCTTCATAACAAACAATTACCCCATCAGAATTTGGATATTGAACAATGGCACCAAACAGTTTGTCGTTAAGTTGGGCATTTTTAAAGTCTCCCACTTCAATGATGATTCCCAGTGGTTCTGCCCGGGTAAAGAGTACATCCAGCGTTTGAGGCCATATTTTTTCATCGACAAAGCAAACGTTGGCACCTGCTTTCTCCTGGGTCCTTGAACGAAGTGCATACATCATGTGGAGCGCTTCTGCGGCGGCGGTGGCTTCATCCAGCAAGGAAGCATTGGCAAGCGGCATGGCAGTCATTTCGCAAACCATCGTCTGAAAATTAAGCAACGCCTCCAGTCGTCCCTGAGAAATTTCTGCCTGATAAGGAGTATAGGAGGTATACCATACCGGGTTTTCCAGAATGTTGCGCAGGATTACGGCCGGAGTAATGGTATCGTACCAACCCATCCCAATATAGGTATTGAATACTTTATTCTTTGAAGCCAGATGCAGGATCCTTCGGTAATATTCCCGCTCGGTCAGGCCATTTGGCAAACTGAGGGGCTTTTCCAGTCTGATATTGGAGGGAATAGTCTGATTGATCAGCTCTTCGAGTGAAGACACCCCGATAACTGCCAGCATCTCTTTGATATCCCCTTCGCGGGGACCAATGTGACGGTTCACAAATTTGTCGATGGCCATTTTTCTTTATTTTGTTGGTTATACGTTGTAAAATGAAGTGCATGTGTGTTCAGAGTACAGGTATTCTGGAACTCCAAACCGATTTTTACCCAGACAAAAGTCCTTCAGTTATGACAAGCACTTCTTTGTTAAGTTCTTTTTTCAATCAAAAACATATTGCTTATTTTCTCCCATCCAATGGTGGTATCATTGCCATGCCCTGAATAGACTTTTACCTTGTCATCAAGTGTAAGCAGTTTCGCCTTGATTCCAGAAATAAGTTGCTGATGGTTTCCACCGGGCAAATCCGTTCTTCCGACGGATCCTTCGAAAAGAATATCGCCGACGACAATGATTTGATCCCGCTCACTGTAAAAAGCAACGCTTCCTGGAGAATGTCCGGGAACGTGGATCACCTGAAGCGCAGAATTACCGAAAGTTATTATATCATCTTCCGTCAACAATTCTGCCCTTGAGGTTGGGTTGACCATATCAATACCAAACATGACTGCATGTTGTTTTGCCTGGCCAAGCATCAACTCATCTCCCCAATGAATTCTCACCTTTAATCCCCATCGTTCTCCGGCAAAACTATTTCCCATCAAATGGTCAAAATGACCGTGGGTATTCAATATCTGTACGATTTTAAGTCCTTTTGCCTGAACAAAACGATCCAGCTGATCCTCTTCATCCTTATAAAAACAAGCAGGATCAATCAAAACTGCCTCCATGGTTTCATCCCAGAGCAGGTAGGCATTGACCGAAACCGGATTAAACGTAAATTTTTTAACTTCTATCATCCTATTTTCCTATTTTGATCAGATAAACCCGGGAGAAGCGGAACAAAGACAAAATTGCCGCCGTCAATTTCAGAATAGACATCCTCTTTTTCCCTGGTAATTATTTTCATCACCTGAAAGTCTGCTGAACCAACCGGGATTACCATCCTGCCGCCAATTGCAAGTTGCTCTTTCAGTAATGGCGGAACCGATGATGCTCCCGCAGTGACGATGATTTTATCAAAAGGCCCGTAGGTAGGCAATCCCAGGTACCCATCACCATAAAAAAAACGAGGTTGATAACCGAGCTTCGGTAGCAGCATACTTGCAAATTCAAAAAGGGATCGTTGCCGTTCAATGGTATAAAGCGTTGCCCCCATTTCACACAATACTGCAGCCTGGTAACCTGATCCGGTACCTACTTCCAGGACTTTATCGAATTTCTTGATTTGCAATGCCTGGGTCTGAAAAGCCACGGTATAGGGCTGTGAGATAGTCTGTCCGGCAGAAATGGGAAATGCCTTATCGACATAGGCAAATCCAATAAAACTGTTATCCATGAACAGATGCCGCGGAATATTGTTGATGGCATTCAGAACACCTTCGTCATAAATGCCCTTCCCGCGGATTTCATCCACTAATTTTTTTCGTAATCCCTTGTGTTTGAAGGTATCTTCCAATTGATGGCCTTTTTTGGTCCTTATCTGACAAAATTACTATTCTCATTGGGTTTTTCAACATATGAAAGTTGATAAATAAAAGAAATTGCTGGTTAAGGTAGCCGCGCAAAGAACTAAATTTACACCTGTATGTTACATGGAGTACTTATTTATCCCAATGAGCCGGATTCGGCCTTTACCGCTTCATTTCAGGCCATCAAAGGTTTGAAATGGGAATCTTTTATTCCGACAATGAATGGAAGATACTTTGGCGGCTATGACCTATTGCTTACTTCGCATTTTAACCTCGTTGCCATTCTGGATTCGAATTTCACCACCTTCGGTTTTTTATCAGGTCTTGTAAGGAACGGTTGCCATCTCTTTTTACCCGAAAAACAGGAAATGACCTCCCGTGAGAGAATCAAACTCATCCAATTGGCTGAGGAGGGAAATACCTGCATCCAGATTCGGAATGACCTGCTCTTTCACCCGACATTTCATGCATACACAAAAAATCACGCTGAATCCAAACTGATCGAAATACATCATTTTGCACCGGGAAAACATGGAAAAACGCAGGAAATGCTTTACAGCAATCTGTTGATGACCCTGAAAATAATTGATTCCGATCCTTTCCGGATGAGTGTCTGTGCAATTCCAAATTCAGTATTTCCACCAGATGTCATCAACCTTCACATCAGTTTTCACAACGGATCTGCAGCCACACTAACTCTTTCATTTACCGGAAGGAAGAAAGAGCATACCTTGTCTGTTCATACAGCCAATGGAGTAATGACCTATAATTTCAGGGAAAACAACCTTCATCCACTCTCCCTGAACCCTGGCCAGGACCGGATCGACCTGTTTAACCAGGAATTGCTTATCAGGCAAATAAGCCATTTTGCAGATTGCATTTCAAGACAGGGCTTCGAGAAATCCGGGTTAAGTGCAGAAACAAAGACGTTGCATCTGATCGAAAAAATCAACCAAAAGCTGGAGCTAAGCGCTGTTCTGTGTAAAGTGTAGTTGTGTACCTGCTATTACAATGATCCGGGGTGGTACAAATATCCCGAAATACAGACAATCAAACACATCACCAACTGAACACCGGTTCATTTATTCTTCTTCCCGGACTTCTAAATAATACCGAGATCAATTTGCATGATAATGGCTTCGATCATGATATCCTCAGTCTTAGGATTATACAGGGCCTTGAGATCGTGACCGAATAGTCTCGCGATGGATTGCCAGAAAAAGGCCGAAAAGCCACCTTTAAACTCTTTGATGATTTCAAAAGATGAATTGCCTGTCTCGCGGTCCAGCAATTTAATCAGGATTCGGCCCTCAGAGACTTTCATCTGCCTCAGTTCGTCTTCAAATTCAGCAAAAAGTTCTTTTTCAACACGTTTCACATAATTCTTCCGTTCTCTTTCTGTTTTGAAAGAAGAGTAGACACGGTTGTATTCCTCCAGTTTAATGGCTGCCACCTTGGCGATAGGATATACCTTTTTCACCTTTATTTCCAGCATCGTGTATTCCCTCAGCTTCCTGGGAGGCATGTCCCTCTTATCGGGGTAAATATCGATCGGCTTCAATTCAAAATGGAGGGAGGTATCTTTCATTTCGGGCACAGAAATGACTTCCACCCCCTGTTTGCCTGCGGGTGATTGCGCGACAACCAAAAAGGGAGTGACCAGAAACAATAATAAACAAAACCACTTAAAGCTCATTTCAATCCAATTTTGCTGCAAATTTAACAAAGCAATTTGCGATACACCAAATAAAACCCTGTGATTTATCATTGTTTATGATTCTTTAGCATCCCATTATTGAATATCTTTGTTCAAACAATGGCGGGCTGGCCAAACTAAAACTACAGATTAGGGTTTTTGAATTAAAAAATCAGATGATCTGTACATTACAAATTTGAAATTTTAATC
>JBAXUL010000086.1:0-17485 GCA_037129695.1 Prolixibacteraceae bacterium | reverse complement strand
CATGCTCGTTTCATAATGTCATATTCTTAGGTCAGGTTGCAATACCAAGGATTGATAAGGGAATTCGGGATGAAATACAACTTATCCTATATTTATTTGGATCAAATATAAATAATAATCAAATATGCAATCATTTTTTTCAAAATATTTTAATAGGGTAAGATTTTTGAATTGTGTTTCATAAAAAAGAAGGTGCCCAATTCAAAAGAGACCACTGAAAATGGGGAAAACCATTAAGTTCAGAACAGAATGTAACATCATTTAAAATTTTTCGTTTGTTTGGATAAGCGCCTTGTTGATGGAAAAGTCACATCATGAGTAGTTTACAAGGGCAGGAATCTAACTCAACCAACAATGAAACACGAGGAAATTAAAGAAATCATTCGTGATTGCAGCAACAAAACCAGAATCAGATATGGCTACAAGGGGAGTTTTTTTACCCCAAAATTAAAAAGCATCAATCATCTCGAAGTGGGCCATTCAAAAATCATTTCGAGTCCCGTGACCATTTTCCTTGAATTTCTTTACTGGTTGAAGAATAAGATCAGGGATTTTTTTCAACAACTGCGCCAAAAATTGTTTCCCCGCCCTGAAAGAATCTATGGAAAAAAATACGAAAACAGCATCACCGGAAAGTTGCTATTTGCTAAAAAGGCTGATCGTGCCAGACCAATCCATCATATCAGGATTGAATTCTGGGCCAGAAGCAGAATGCTGAAGTGGAGAAAACTGAGTACTGATTTAACCGGTCAGGATGGCCATTTTGAATTAAAATTTGATCTGTCTGCTGCAAAGAGATGGAGCAACAGTTTTCTGTGTATCGAAATTTACCAGACTACTCACATCTTTTTCAGGAAAGACAAACCCCATCCTCATCAGGAACTGTTCAAAAGAATACGCATTCACAAGGACGATTTAGCGGATGGAAATCTGCACCTTCAAGACATACATCTCTTTTACTGGGAGTACAGGGATGATTTCCCAACTGCGCGTGTCGTCATCAAAGATCATGACAAGGATGCCCCCCAATATTACTCTCAGGCGAGATGTGATGCTGCTTCCGAACAAATCATCCCTTTTGAATTGACAAAACTCAGCCATCTGGCCAAAATTCAGCTGGCGCCAGAATCGGTCTCGCTTGAATCCATACAAAATGACTACCCGATCAACCTGACCCGATGCATTGAAAGCAAATTGCCGGGTTATACACGCAGTGACGAATATTTTGGAAACAGGCTGATGAACGGGATGTACCGGGGGGCTTTCTTGCCCGACAAATTACATGCCGGTCATTTCTGGATTAAATATTTTGGAGCCTGCCAATATGATGTCAATTCAGATTATGCCTTCCCTGATGCGGAAATCAAACTGGAAATCAGACCGGATGGGTTACCGGTGCCTTTGGAAATTGTACTTTCAGGTCCATTGAATGCCTACGAGAAAAATCCGGGAATCAGGAAGATCTTCACCCCTGCCGACAAGCAGGATTGGGAATACGCCAAAAGAATTGCCAGAGTCAACGGAGGTGTATCGGCTGAAATTGACGAGCATTTTACGGGAACTCATCTTAACACCGAACAATATGCCATTGCAGCCTATCGAAATTTGAGAATCAATCCCATTGCCACTCTTATGCTCCCTCACCTGAAGGAGGTCGTCCTGATTAATCACTCAGCAGACAAGCTGCTATTAACGGATTTTCTTCCGGAAGCCACTGCGCTGACAAAAAAAGGACTTGCACAAAGGGTCACGGATCTGCTGGGAGCGCAGGACTGGAAAAATTATCAGCCGATGATACCGATCAGCGAAGCCCACGATTTGGCGAAATCCGATAAATTATTTTGGGAGATCACCGGTCAATATGTGGACAACTTTATCGATGTAAATCTGGAGGAAATATGCAGAAATTGGTTCGAAATTTACTGTTTCTCCAATGATCTGGTGGAGCACAGCGTCAAGGTATTTATGTCAGGAGGTGCCATGGAAAAACTCAGTCCGGAGGAGAAAAAACAAGCCATCGATCGCATGGAGTACTACTTCTTCAAATACAGTTTCAATCCATCACTGAAAAGAGAAACATCAGGAGGTGAACTGAAGGCCATTTCACGCGTCACCAGAAACAATGGATCCGAAGAGGTCAGCCAGGAAGACATTCAGAATCTGAAAGATCTTTGCAGGTACATCATTTTCGTTGCCACCTACCTGCATACCTGGATCAATGAACACCAATACGATGACCTTGGGGAATTACTTTACAACTGCGTTGGCCTAAGATTTGGTGATGGAGAGAAAGGTGTGTTGGCGCCAGAAAGCGATTCGCGTATCGCGCCTGATCTGGTTCATGCGACACAAACCCTTTGGTTTGCCAATCTGCTGTCCCGCACAGAATTTGGCTTTATCACACGCAACGAAGAAGGAGATGTGAATCCGCTTTTTTCTAAAATGTTGCTGGATAAGAAAAATGAATTCCTTTTGCTGGGGGTGGATGTCAACAGCATCGAATCACGGACGAATATCTGAGTTGAATTGCTCACGATCAACTTTTTGATCCAACTTCATCCTCCAATTCAAAACAAAACTCTTGAATTGGAGGATGACAGATGAACTCAGAAATATTTCAATTTGATAGAAAGATTGTGGCTTCTACCCTTCCTGTTCTACAATTTTCCGCTGGCAACCATTGCCTCGACATCACCCGGATTGATTGGAATACGGTTACCCAGAAGCCGGGCTCCGGTTTCAGTAACAAGCGTATCATCTTCAAGGCGGATTCCGCCAAATCCCAGGTATTCTTTGACCTTACCAAAATTAATGAAGTCTGAATTAATGTTTTCCTTTTCCCATTTTTCAATCAGCGCGGGAATAAAATAGATCCCGGGTTCATTGGTAATGACAAATCCGGGCTGAAGGCGACGTCCAAGGCGAAGATAAGCCGTTCCAAACTGATCGATTGGCCGAATTTCGTCGTCATAACCTACATGAATCTGGCCATAATCCTCCATGTCATGTACATCGAGCCCCATCATATGACCAAGGCCATGGGGAAAGAAAAGAGCATGAGCCCCATTGGCAACAGCCTCATCTACATCGCCTTTCATCAATCCGAGATCTTTCAGTCCGGAGGCAATGACCGCTGCTGTTTTTAAATGAACTGACTGGTAAGTCACGCCTGGCTTGGTCAGCGAAAAGGCCATGTTATTGGCAGCGAGAACGATATTGTAAATGTCAAGCTGCTTTTGACTGAACTTCCCACCTACCGGGATGGTTCTTGTAAAATCCGAAGCATAGTGGCCGTTGGATTCTGCTCCGGCATCGACAATCATCAACCTGCCCGGTTCAAGGGCAAAGGAGTGGTTGTGGTTGTGAAGCGTCTCGCCGTTTTGGGTAAGAATCGTGGGGAATGAGGTTCCGGTTCCTTTTGAAAGAGCAATACCTTCAATGAAACCTGCAATCTGCTGCTCCATTATGCCTGACTGAGCCATTTTCATGGCAGTGACGTGCATCTCATAACCGATTGCACACGCAGATTCAATTTCAGCGATTTCCGCTGCATCTTTTACAGAACGCATCGCCACGCAGGCACTGATGAGTGCCATCGAAGCGTACTGTTTTAGCTTGTCAGCGCTGATTCCCAGAAGATGAGTCAGTTGAATCTTGTTTTCTGCACGGTATGGAGGCAAAAAATGAATTCTCCTTCCACTTTGAATGGCCCTTTCAATGGTCAGACTGAGTTTCCCCAGAGGAGCGGTTACATCTACACCAACCGAAAATGCCTGTTCTGCAACTGATTTCTGGGGACCCATCCAAATGATATCTTCAATTTCGACGTCATTGGCATAAAGCAAGTCATGGTTGTTGTCCACATCAATCACACCAAACATTCCAGGCAGGTCTAAGCCGAAGAAATAAAGGAAAGTACTGTCTTGCCTGAAGTGGTAGGCATTGTCGGTATAATTCATCGGTGACTCCTGGTTTCCCGGAATCAGAATCAGTCCGGAACCAATTTTATTGCGAAGAACGGCTCTTCTACCGATGTACGTTTCTTTGGTAAACATCTTTAATAATTATTTAGTTATACTTTTTGACGAAATTATTTTTTTTTCAGACACTGAACTGCAATACCATGAGTCTAATGAAGGGCCGAAGGGCTCGATTTTGAATTGATGCGGCAAAAAACAAAGTGGTATCAAAATGGTTGTTCGGAGTCCTCAGACTTCGCTTTGGAACTTACCTCATCCTTTCATCTTCTCCCAGTCCCCAAGTCTCCCCCACTTTCTTCTATCCTGTAATCGCAGCCGGCAAACCTTTTTTTAATATTTTCCTTTCCGCTTTTGTTTTTGGCATGAAGATATCTTCCTGTGTCAGGTGAACTTCCCTGATAACCTTCAGACAATATTCCATTCGGTTCAAGTCGTCGTTTTTGGTATTATTTGTTCCGAAAGTAAATTTGACGCCCGCCTCTTTCGCCTTACGGATAAAGGCAATGCTTGGAATCTTATACCTGGCATTGATTTCCAGTGCAACCTGGTTTCTTTGCAGAACACTCACTACACGAGCCATGCGCTCATTGGTCCACAACTCATCATATCTGGAAGCCAGTTGAGCAGGGAGAAAAGTTGGGTTGACATAAATATCGACAGGTTCACCTTCCATAACGGCTTCAATTTTCCCAACCAGCATATCCATAAATTGCTGGTCATTGTCAACAAAAGTTTCATCCGGCATCCAGAGGCGCATTCTGCGTCCCTTGTGGTCGCTCCAGGTCATGGCATCGGTGAAGATATAGTCAAAGCCGGCAACAGCTGCAGGAGAAAAGAGTGTTACCCATTCGCGACCTTCGCATTGCATGGCTTTGAAAACCGGCTCCTTTTGAATGCTCTGAAGGTAGCTGTTGAGTGTAGAATCATTGGTAACCGGGAACTTGAGACCACAATTGGCCGCGACACCGTAACAAAATCCATTCTCTTTGGCATGCATCTGTGCCTGATCCATGGTAAGTCCGCCTTTCAGGTGGACGTGAAAATCAATTAATGGAAACTCTCGTTGGTTTAGGCTGTCAATTACGTCCTGAAGCGAGTCGATCTTAACGGTTGGAGTGACCCTTGCTATATCCTCAGTGAATGGCTTAATCTTCATTTCGCCAATGATGATTTCCCCTTGCTCACTTATTTTACGCAAGGAGATAAAACTTCTGGAAAGCACAATGCCTGCATAATTTTCGAGTCTTTTGGCATTTGGAGGTTCAACGTATTCACTGATCAGTTTGCCATTAACGGAAACCGAGATATGGTTTTCCAGAACTGAGATGTTCAAATCAAACCACTCGTTGTCTTCTGCCATCCGGATGAAGTTATTCCGAATTTTACTCAAGCTACCTGTTTTCTGTGGTAATCCGGTGCTGTAATCACTGTTGTTGATCAAAACGGAGTACCCTCTGAAGTTACTGGCATCATAACTCTTCGACGTAGCAAAATTGATGGTGCCAATAGCACCCGGAGTCGTTTTTACTTTTAATGTCAACCCAAAACTGCGAATTCTAAATCTTGATGTTATTGAAGCATCTTTCTTGCCTAAAAGAAATTGATTTTCGGCAACGGATACTTCCTTTGTTTTCCAATATTTTTCGAGATTATTTCTGTCGATGTTGGTTGAAACACCAGACTCAGGTCCTCTGTAACTTGCAATAAAATACACAGCCAATGCCAATACGATAAAAGCAGGCAGAATTTTTTTGATTAGCATATCAAAATTATTATGTTTTTCGGTAAAAGAGACTCAGGATTTCGCCATTTTTCTCCGGTAATTTTCAACTTCCCAATTGTCAATGAATGCAATTTGTTCATCATTCAAAAATTTTGGTCCGCCAAAATTTTCAGTAAAAAAACTGATTTTCAATATATTTTCGTAAACATCCAATACATTCCTTGCCGATTTGAGACTTTCCTCAACACCGATAATGCCCTTTCCCTGAAGAGCCAACACTTTGGGAAGATATCCGTAAGTGCCGTAATAGGCCGCTATTTTCTCGGTTGCTTTCTTTAGCGTGTCCTCTTCAGATGACAGTGTCGGGATATAAAGATAATGAGCTTTGCAATACACTATATCATCAGGAGTGAAAGATTTATTGGCTTGGGTGAACAACTCTTCATCCGCCAAATAATGTCTGTGTAAATCACTTTGAAAACCCATAGCTGCATATCCCGAAAATCCCGGATGTAGTGATTCTATCTGATCGATCAACAAAGATTTAAGTTCCGACTTCTTGTTGCAGGGAAGTTGTGTGATCAGTTTGGCATCAATCTTCGTCATGATCTGGGAATAGATGAAATCGATCTCTTCCGTGGTATCCGCACCCACAAAAACTCCATGGTTCTCCAGGAAAATAATTTGAGGTTCGAAACCTCTGGTTGCTGTGAATTCCTTAATCCCTTCCCCTACTTTTTTGAAAAGGATGTAACCCGGATCCGTATATGGAACAAACAACGCGTTGTGTGCGAACAATTCTTTGCAGACTGCTTCTGCATGTTGGGAGCACATCACACCATTCACCTTTGTGGGATGGGTGTGTACCACAAAGCGATAACCAATCAGGTCGTGCAGGGAGGTTTCGACAGAAGGACGCAAATCTTTAGGAGATACGATCGCCTCAAATAAATCCGCCTTGACTTCATTTTCCCTGAGCAGCGGATCTTTGCTGTATTCCTTCCGTGAGATGACTCCAAGTTTTTCGCGTGAAAGGGAAACAAATCCTGATTCATCGATGGTTGCCAGTGAGATTCCACTTGCCTTGATCCATATCTTCTCTTCGTTCTTGTAGGAAGTATTTCCGCCACCTGCGATGACATAGGAAGAATCCGCACCAAAAATGCGCGATATTTCCACCAATTGCTGAAGTCCGTTGTCCATTTTGCTCAATTTGTAAATAATCTGTCTCTTTTCTTTTTATAGGCAAAAGGAGAAAGGCAAAAGTTAATAATGCTCCGATCACAATTCTCTCCTATCCTTATTCTATCGCTCTTATCTCCTTGATCAACGATCCACAGACCGGAGTCCCTCACTTTTGCCTTTTGCCTTTGTCTCTATCTTTTGGAAAGTACTTCCTTTTCGTATTCCTGAATCTCTTTCACATAGTCAGGCCCGACGGCCACATCCGATTGCATCAGGTAGTAGGCCCAAACGGCACCAATCGGCATCGTTTTCTGCTCTTCCAGGTAAGCCAAACGCTCAAAATTCATTCCTTTCTCTTCCAATTCCTGCAATAGTTTTGTTGGTTCCAGAAGCGCAATCAGGAAGGCTTTTTGGGTAGCCCTTGCTCCTATCACATAAGCCCCGATCCGGTTGATGGAAGCATCAAAAAAGTCGAGTCCGATGTTGACCCGGCTCTGAAAATTGTTCCTGACAATCTCGTGTGCAATCAGTTGCAAGTCGTCATTCAGCGTAACCACATGATCCGAATCCCAGCGGATCGGACGGGTAACATGCAACAAAACCTCATCAAGGAACTGCAAACAGGAAGATATCTTGTCACCGACCTGTTCTGTCGGATGAAAGTGACCGTTATCCAGACAGATCAGTTTGTTGTTGGAAATGGCATAACCCAGGTAGAAATCATGAGATCCGACAGTCATCGACTCGGCACCAATGCCGAAGAGCTTACTTTCAACCGCATCTTTCATCTGGCTTTTCGGATAATCGATGGCCATGGCCTCGTCAAGTGATTTTTTCAGCAATGCCCGGTGACCGTTCCTGTCGATCGGAGTATCCTTTGATCCGTCAGGAATCCAGGTATTGTGAACACACGGAGTGCCCAATTGCTTTCCTATTTCAGCAGAGATGGCACGGCAACGTCTGACATGCTCCACCCAGAATTTTCGGTTTTCCTCATTTTTGCTGGAAAGGGTAAAGCCATCGGCAGCCCTTGGATGGGAGAAACAAGTGGCATTGAAATCCATGCCGATACCCAGTTTCTTACACCAGTCGATCCAGCTTTGGAAATGCTTCAGTTCGATCTGATCACGGTCGACGACCACCCCGCCAAAGTCTCCGTAAATTGCATGGAGGTTGATCCTGTGCTTTCCCGGCAGGAGGGTAAAGACTTTCTCCAGATCAGCTCGAACCTGTTGGATGTTGGTTGCTTTTCCGGGATAATTGCCTGTTGCCTGAATTCCGCCTCCTGAAAGAGTTGCATCCGGAGTTTCGAAACCACCCACATCATCAGTTTGCCAGCAGTGAATACTGATGCGTATCTCGTCCATTTTTCTCAATACCAGATCCGTATCGATCCCTATTGAGGCATATATTTCCCTTGCCGTAGCATAGGATTTTGAAATCATCTCCTTATTCATGGCTTTCAGTTTTTTAGTCGTTAAACAGCGTTGAGTTTCCGAAGGCAACAATGACCACCGACAAAAGTATCACTGCAATTCCTACCACGAAAGTACGGAACGTTTTGGATGAAACACCTTTCCACTCCTTGTTGTAGAGTCCCCACATATTGGCCGTTAGGATGATGGTAGACATGTGTAGGATCCAGGAACTGGCTCCGTTGCCCAGTTTGCTTTCTCCCATACCATAGAAGAAGAACTGCAGAAACCAGGTGGTGCCGGCAAGGGCCGCAAAGAAGTAGTTGTTCAGCAAAGGCTTCTTAATGTCCGTGAAATTGCTGTATGTCTTGTTTTTAAAGTTCAGGATGGTGGTCCATATCAGGTTAGTAGTCAACCCACCCCATAAGATAACCACGAAAATTACGTTGTTTTGGAAAAGGAATTCCCCTTGGTTGGGATTGGCAACTTTCCACGCTTCGTTGGCAATAATTGCCATTGGCTTTCCGGCTTCAATACCAAAATTAAAGAATGAACTCAGGATACCGGATATGACCGCAATGATCAAACCTTTTACAAGGCTAAACTCCTGAACACTGGCTTTTGTCTGCTCTGGCGTAAGTTCCTTCTCCTTCTTCCAGCCTGCGTTTCCGGAGATGGCAATACCGGTAAGGCAGACAAGAACACCCAGGAGCACCAACCTTCCACCAGGATTTCCCAGCATATGGATGAATGAAATTTTCCCGGCAGTTGGATTGATCGAATAATAAATAGGAGGAATAAGTGCACCGAATGCAGAACAGAAGCCCAAAACCACGGAGTTACCCAGCGACATACCCAGGTACCTCACACCCAATCCATAAGTGAGTCCGCCAATACCCCAAAGCAGACCCATCAGGTAAGTAATGGAAAGGATATTGGTTGATGTGCTGCCGATGATCTGTGCAAAGCCGGGGATGGTTAGCCAGGCAGCCAATGGTGGAACAATCAGCCAGGAGAAAAGTCCTCCAATAATCCAATAACTCTCCCAAGCCCAACCTTTTACCTTACTGAAAGGCATGTAAAAACTTCCGGAAGCAAAGCCGCCGATCGAGTGAAAAATAACTCCTAAAAGTGCATTCATTTAATACATTGTTTGTTAGTATGGTAGTGAACAAATTACAAATTAAAAATTACAGATTAAAAATTATTGAATTCTGGAGATTTGTAATTTATTTGCTAAAAATAGATTAAAATTTAAGAAGATCGAGGTTGCCATTCTAATTTTTGATCCTACCGTTGGATATAAGTTAAAAGAACATTTAAATGTCGTAGATGCTGATTCCCATTTTTTGAGGATTCTGCCAGTTGTGTCGCGCAAAGCTCGCAAAGCCTGCAAAGAAAAAAATATGACATTACTAATTGTGCATTACTTAGTTTGTTTTTCAAAGGTCAAATGGAATCGAAGATTGGATAAGCCTATAGTCACCTGTTCATTTTCGGTTGCGCGAAAGAATTGCTCAAGATCGTTTCATCCCAATATTCATTTTGGATGATAGATGGTTGTTCTTCATTCTGTTTTTATGTAGAAAAAAGAAAAATTTCGCAGTTTCAAATTCTCCAGCCTTGGGCAATTGGCCTTTAGTTTCGCGCAAAGAACGCAAAGAACGCAAAGAAAAAATTGGGCATTCTTTTTTTTGCAATTCTTAGCTTTCAGAAAGACATGTCAATTTTATCGGATGGGGTAAAATCCGGGACCAACTTTGCAGCCGTATATTTTTTAATCTGAGCGTCACAGTCTTTCCTGAGACGGGCCAGAATTTTCTTGTATTTAGGATTTTGTGCCAGATTTACGGTTTCCAGCGGATCATTTTCCAGATCATACAGTTCTTCGGGTGACACGATGAACCGATATCTGAAATACTTCCATTTCTCCGTTCGGACCCCTTCGCTTGAAGGAATCTGCGGCAATTTCCAAAGGTGCTCAAACAATATAGAATGCCGTTTTGACTTTGGCATTTTACCTTCGAGGTAACATTTTAGACTATTCCCCTGATATTCCACAGGTACTTTCACCCCTGCCAGGTCAAGCATGGTCCCGGGAATATCAATATTCAATACCATGTCCTTCACATCAAAGTGCTTTTTCACCCTTGGATCGAAAATCATCATTGGAACCCTTAGTGAATTATCATACATCAGCCATTTATCCGCCAACTGCCTTTCTCCCAAAAAGTATCCATTGTCGCCCATGAAAATTATGACTGTGTTTTTGGCTACTCCACATTCTTCCAGTAATTTCCTGATTTCTCCGATTTCGTCATCCACCTCACTGATCATCCGATAATATCCCTTGACACTTTTTTGGTATTTTTCAGGAGTATCGAAACGCCAGGTCCAGCGAAGTCGGTTAAATCCTTCACGGACCTCTTTGGGCAGAGAATTGAAGTATTTATCTTCTCCCAAAAGAGGAGCCGGAATGGTCACATCCGTATAGCGTTTGTTGGATTTTTCCTGCCAAAAATATTGTTCAGGAGCAGGATCATGCGCGTGCGGGGCGCTGAAGCTAAGCGACAAACAGAAAGGCTTGTCGGATGAGGCGAACTTTTTAATAAACTCCTGGGCCCTGTAACCGGTGTATCTTGTAAGATGCACAGTATCGGCACCGATCGTTTTAAAGAAATAGCCTTGGCGGTTGGGAGCTTTGTCGTCGCGGTCGTAAATGTCGGCTTCATTAAACATTTTTTCCGCTCCCGGGATTGTTACTCCCAGTTTTCCGAAAAATCCGGTGGTGTAGCCATTGTGTTGGAGTAACACGGGATAAGTGCGTTTTACATAGGGCTCTTTAAGCGGTCCCTGCTGGAAAGTATATCCGTGGGTCCGTTCATACATTCCGGTCAGAATACTTGCCCTGCTTGCCGCGCAAATGGGAGTGGTGACAAAAGAATTGCGGAAATAGACACCTTCACGGGCAAGTCTGTCCATTTCGGGGGTCTGGATAATTTTATTCCCTTCGTATCCCAACGCATTCCATCGCTGGTCATCGGTTAGAATAAAAATGATATTGGGTTTTTGCACCCATTTTGTTGAATTCTTCGTTCCACAATGCCCAGAGGTCATCAGCCCCATGGCTAAAGCCGAAAGAAAAAGTCTGTTAATCTCCATTATATCTAAATTTACAGTTTTTCGAGAAACCAGTTTTGAACGAGTTCACCATTTCAGCGAACGATTTTGAAACCGAAATTATTGGTTTTTTATCGGCGAAATTTCCTCTCCACCAACATAAAGAAGCCATCCTAATTTACAAGGGAACAAACATAGGAAAATTACCTTTTCCTTATCCCACGACCTTCATTCACAGCAAATACTACTTCAAATGAGAATACCAGAATGACCAGGTTTATGATTTTTTTACCCATTAATCGTTTATGGTACTGATTGTTACAGGACCAAATAATCCGGAAGGCTGCAACGGACTATCCACTTTGTAAGGATTGACAGGGCACCAGGTCTTCCGCTGTTCTTTAGGAAGTTTCAGATCCCCTATCAGACGGTTCACCCAGGTATTTACCATTTCAATTTTCAGGTCGTTATTGCCCACCCTGATGAAGTTGGTAATATCGAGGTTAAATGGTGCAGTCCATAATCCGCCGGCATACCCATTGTTCACTGTAACTTTTGCCATGGCTGTAAATGCTCCCAAATTAATGATCACCTTTTTACCTTCAGGAACTTTTACCAGTGTGAATTTACAGTTGTAAAAAGCCGTTCCGGAATAGTACTTAATGCGGTCATCTTTCGAATTGGTCCAATCCTGAAGTGTTTCAAATGCAACAGATTCAGACGGGCCTCTTTGTGAAGCATTAAAATTAACCGTCCACGGGCCTTTCAGATCAAAGAGAAGGGTTGGTTCGGGGTAATTGGCATCAACTCCGCCAGCCAATGCTTTACCTGCTGGTCTGCGGAAAACAATAAATGCGCTTTCGTAGGCTTCCAGTTTCAAAGGAACGGCAGTGGCATTTTCCTTTTGTTGGTATGCCGGAAGATTACGAATGTAGCCTTTTGTGGCTTCCCAGAGTTCGGGCTGCATTCCTTTGACCCTGAATTCAGGAGTAACCATTTTCGTTTCTGAAGTTTGATTGGAAATAAAATAGATATCTCCTTCTTTGGCGATGCGGTGGCCGTAATGTATGGTATTGTCGTCCGGTAATTTGCAGTCGGGCAGGCAGCCGATTAAAGCAAATGCCTCTGCCATATTCATTCCGTTTAGTATCATCCCTTTTCCTAATCTTCGTGATTTAACCTTTACTCCATCCACATCACCCCATAAGTCTGAAGCCAATTTCAAAACCCGTTGATCGGCTTGAGGTTGATTTTGTAAACTTGGCGAACGTTTTGGCGCAGGTCCGAGAACGATGGCACCGTCTTTCACCAATTGACCAATCTTAGTCAGCAATTCCGGACGCATGGTTTCCAGTTTAGGCAAAACCAAAATCTTGTATTGGGTTCCATGAGGTAAGGTAATCAGTCCGTTTTTAACAGTCATATACTTTTCAATCACTTCGGCATTCATGTAATCAAACTGATAGCCAATCGGCAGTGCAGGGTCGGCAATACCTGTCATTTTCGGAGCATCTTCCCCAATAAAATAGGCCACATCAGCCACGTTCAATCCCTGCTGAAGCATATAGTTGGTACGTTTCAGGTATTGGGTGTAAACGTCCATCTGCGAGAACCAGGTATTTTTGCGGTTGAACTCATTCCCAAACCAGGCATTCATACCCGGATTTTTATCTTCATATGGCTGGGTGATATAAACATGCAAAAGCGTGTTATTGATACCTTCGGCAAAGAAACGGTCGCCACGCTGTTTAATGGTGCCGGGGTACCGGCTGAATGCAGCACCGCCGCAGGTATTTGATTCGGCTGATATCTTTGTCTTTCCGTAAATGTGACCACAGGAAGTGGCTGCACGGTTTTCAATATTTCCCAATTCTCCTTCGCTCCAGAACTCACCGCCTATTTCGTCCGACTGCCCTCCATACATCAGGAACTCGCTTGGAAAGCCCCAGTGTCCGTAGCATTCAAGCCAGGTATGCAAGCCATGTTTGTGACTGATGTCACGCAATCCTCCCACATAATCGTAAGCCACCTTGTCGGCAACCATTCGTCGCATATCCCATAGAAAACGGTCACTCGACTGCTGGCTGTTTACAACCATTCCCTGATAAACCGGAAGATAATGTATAGCATCGTAACCGTATTTCAGTTGAAATTCCTGCAGAAAATCATCCGTAAAATTTTGTCCTCCAGTTTCGTAGCTGTCCTGGACTACCACTTTGAAACATTTCCGGTCGGCTTCGGGGATACGTTTAAGAATTTCTCCCATGTGTCCGTAGAAATGTTTCTCCGCATGCTTTTTGCTCATTTTATCCACTTCATAGCCGGTAGCTTCAGGCGAAGCAGGGCTATTTTTCGTGCCGGTTGGAGTCATGCCTGTGCGAAGGATTACCCAGTTTCCTGCAGGAACGTCCCAGTTAAGTGTTCCATCGGCTGACAGGTATTTTGTGATATCGACGACTTTGGATGCATCGATCACTGTAGCCGGATCATCAACAACAGCTTGCGGAGCCCATTGGTATTCTTGCCAGTAGGGAAGCGGAGTCTGGTACATTTTCGCCAGCGTCTTTTCGGCATACCGCTCCAAACGGGGCGCTGAAGAAAGCACAACTTCAGCCAGTCCGCTGTTCTGTTTTGCATTTTGAATGATCAGTCGGAAACTTTTCGCCATGGTCGTCAGGAATGACACTACAACAGGGGCATAAGGTTCAAAACCCACATTGAGAGCCGGATTGGAGCGATTAATCTGAAATTCGGAAAGGGTTTTGTATTGACCATCGGCCGCTTTGAACTGAAAAATGGCAGTGGCCAGAAACGGCTTTTCGGTAGTGCGTATGGATAGACTCCTGGCAGAGAATGAGGTATTTGCATCGAAGTTGATCGTAAATTCATTTCCTGCCGGGAAATTGATTCCTGATTTTTGGTCATCATCACAGATATTTGATAAATCGGCCACCTGAGGGATAGATGTTATCATTCCGTTTTTGCTGTTCAACACGAGTTGATCATCTTTTGGAGCTGGATAAGCAATAACTTTCACATCCTGAAAGATTTCAATTGGCTTTTTTAGTCTCTGAGAGAATTTTACCGGACCAGAGACGCGCGTTTCAGAAGAAATAAGGTAGCGCATGGCTTCATTTGAATTGACCCATGGGCCACCCGACTGGCTCCATCCTGGCGAATTGAAAATTCCGATTTCGATATTCAGTTTTGTAGCTGTTTTAAGCACAGCATGGAGTATCTTCCACCACTCTTCGCTGAGCATCTTGACTTTCCCATACGGAATATCACTTAATCCAATATTGCCAATGAATGCCCGATTAATGCCTGCCTCCTTCATCGAATAGAGGTCTTTCACCGCTCCCTCTTCAGAAATGTTATCCGAAATCCAGTACCAGTAAACACTGGTTTGCATGGTATCGGAAGGGCTTATGAATCCAGCTTCGAAGGGGTTTTTGGGTAGATTATTTGATCTTGGGTTTCTAGTTGCTCCAGTGTAAAGAGCGACAATCAGACTGAAAATTATTAATACTGGTTTCATGTTTATTTGAGTTATTTTAGACCAAGTGCCTTTAACCATTTCAAAAGGGGACTAAAGGTCCGTTTTAGTTGACCAATATACCTATTTTGTTTCATTACCCTGAACACCTATGAATTCCGGATGATATTTGGCCGGATCAAATGCCGGATCGGGAATTGGCACCACTGTTTTGGCGCTCTTCAGGAACTCCTCCATCAGTTTGTCCATTTGTTTCACCCGATCAGGATATTTCGCTGCCAGATTGATCTTCTCGCCCAAATCTCCCTTCAGATTGTAAAGCCGGTAGTAGAGGGTCCGTGTTCACCCTGATAAAACATTCGGATCAGTTTCGAGCCAGCATCATGCACATTTACAGAAACAGGTAACCAGTCCGGAACTGTTGGGGTATACGGAAAATAGGTGAACATCTGTTTGGTTGTATTAGGACTTTTCCCATTTTGTTTCTAACTTTGCATCCTGATTGAGTCATTCACTCCGTGTGCTTGAACACCACGTAAAAAACAAGTAAAATGAAAAGATCCGTTTCTGTCCTGTTTATGATGGCAGGCATCCTGTTTGCCATCTGCCTTTTGATTTCCAACATCTTAGCCACCAAAATTATTTTGATAGGTTCCTGGGCAGCACCCGCCGGTGTCCTGATTTTCCCCATTGCCTACATTCTCAACGACGTGATCGTGGAGGTATGGGGATACCAAAAAGCCCGGCTCATTATCTGGTCAGGTTTTGCGGTTAATATCCTGGCTGTTCTGTTTTTCAGTCTGGCCATGGTCATGCCTGCGGCACCTTTCTGGCACAACCAGGAGGCATTTAATACCATTCTCGGAAATACCCCCCGCATCATCGCAGCCAGTCTGACAGCTTACCTTACCGGCTCCTTCCTCAATGCCATGGTGATGAGTAAGGTGAAAGTGCTGATGAAAGGAAAAAATTTCTCGGTTCGTGCGATTCTCTCTACACTGGTAGGAGAAACCGCCGATTCCATGATATTTATCTTTATTGCCTTTGCCGGTAACCTCCCGTTGAATGCCTTGATTGGAATGGTCTTTACCCAGGCCCTGATTAAAACCATCTACGAAATTCTGATTTTACCGTTTACTATTCTGGTGGTCAGGTGGGTCAAAAAAGTGGAAGGTTCAGACATCTACGACCATGGTGTTTCTTACAATCCTTTCTTAATCAAACAAGTCTGATGGCCAGGTCAAAAGCATTGGTGGTTTATTCAGGTGGCCAGGATTCGACCACTTGCCTGTTTTGGGCACAACGAAACTTTGATGAGGTTTCTGCTATCGCTTTCGACTACGGACAAAGACATCTTGTGGAGTTAAAGGCAGCCCACCAGATTACGGAAGAAGCCGGTATTCCGCTTCAGATTTTTCAGATTAACCTCCTGAGCGGGGTTTCTCACAATGCGCTAACAGACAAAGACATGGATGTTGAGTCAGATCAGCCTGATCATCGTCCCCCGAATACCCTCGTGGAAGGCCGCAATATGCTTTTCCTCACTTATGCTGCAATTTGTGCAAAGGCGAATGGAATTCACGACCTGGTCACAGGTGTCGGACAGGCCGATTTCAGCGGTTACCCCGACTGTCGCAATGATTTTATCGTGTCGCTCAACCAGACACTGAATCTCTCCATGGATTACGAATACCGCATCCACACCCCGCTGATGTGGCTTGACAAATCCGAAATCTGGAAAATGGCGGATGACCTGGGGGTCTTTGAAATTGTAAGAGATCAGACCATCACTTGCTACCACGGTATTTCCGGGGAAGGTTGCGGCAACTGCCCGTCGTGCAAACTAAGAAACAGGGGATTGAAAAAATACTTAAACTCCAAGGAAAATGGATGAACTGAATAGTTTGGGCAAATCAACTGCCTATGATTTCAACTATCGCCCCGATGTGCTCGAAACATTTGACAACAAGCATCCCGGCAATGATTATTTCGTCAAATTCAACTGTCCGGAGTTCACCACACTCTGCCCGATCACCGGCCAGCCTGATTTTGCCACTTTGTATATCAGTTATATTCCCGGTCTGAAGATGGTGGAGAGCAAGAGTCTCAAACTCTATCTCTTCAGTTTCAGAAATCATGGAGATTTCCACGAGGATTGCGTCAACATTATCATGAAGGATCTGATCCAACTGATGGATCCCGGGTACATCGAAGTCTGGGGCAAATTTACCCCGCGCGGAGGCATCAGCATTGATCCCTGGTGCAACTACGGCAAGCCCGGCACCAAATTTGTTTCAATGGCCGAATACAGGCTGATGAACCACGATTTGTATCCGGAGAAGGTGGACAACAGATGATTACAAATTAAAGATTACAGATTACCAATGAAGGAACTCCCGGGATTTGGTATTTGAAAGTTAATAAAACATTGACCCCTTCGACCCCTTCGACCCTTCGACATGCTCAGGGCAGTGCAGCTCAGGGACCGGATTTTAATTATCTTAATAAAGACCCTTCGACCCCTTCGACCCTTCGACATGCTCAGGGCAGTGCAGCTCAGGGACCG
>JBAXUL010000085.1:0-17715 GCA_037129695.1 Prolixibacteraceae bacterium | reverse complement strand
GTACATGAGGGTTTCATATTTTTATATCAATCTTTGAAATGTCGGTAATATTTTGACGAGGTATTGAAAAGTCTGTGAGGTTCACGATGGATGACGGTTTTGAAATGTTCAACTGCATCCATTTTCAAACATTTTTACAGACTCCAGGGTGAACGCATGGGTTGATTGATGAGCCGGTTGGCTGCCTCATCGTCGATAAACTGCTGTTTAGCAGGATCGAAATGAAGGGTACGACCCAGTTGCAGGGCAATGATCCCCATATTGACCACCGTACAGGAGTGATATCCATTCATCTCGTTCAGCGCAAATTTCTTTCTGGTTCTTACGGATTCGGTGAAAGTTGTTATTTGTGTTTTAGGCTCCGGAAGTGTCTCAATAAACGACTGAAGATTTGGAATATTGGATTTGAATCCCCTGAAGATCTTTCCATTCGGACCTTCAATATAGGCTGCATCCTTGTCACGGTTTTCGCCGTCGAGAATAATCTGGCAGCCATCTGCATAAGTGTATACTATCCTTCTCCATGAACCTACGGCATCGTAATGTTGCTCAGGGGCATCTATCTCCACCCTGATCGGACTGGTATCGTCTTTTCCCAGCAAATACTGGACCGGATCTAGATAGTGTTGTCCCATATCACCCAAACCACCTCCATCGTAATCCCAGTACCCACGGAATTTGGCATGCACGCGTTCAGGATTATAGGGTTTGTAGGGGGCAGGCCCGAGCCACATGTCGTAATCGAGTTCTTCGGGTACAGGCATCGGTTTGAGGGTGCGCTCGCCGCTCCAGTAAAATTTCCAGTCGTAACCGGTAATCCCGCTGACAGTAACCTTCAGCGGCCATCCGAGGATTCCGCTTTGAATCACTTTTTTCAATGGTTTGACGTCTGTACCCAATCCGTAGAAGGTATCCTTGAAACGGAACCAGGTATTGAGCCTGAATATCCTGTCATATTTATTGATCTCCTCCACCACGCGAAGTCCTTCGCCGATGGTACGTGTCATGGGTTTTTCGCACCAGATGTCCTTGCCTGCACGGGCAGCCTCAACAGCCATGATCCCGTGCCAGTGAGGCGGAGTTGCAATGTGAACGATATCAATGTCAGGCTGGAGCAGCAATTCGCGAAAATCGTGGTAAGTCTTTACCGGATTCGGAATCATTTGTTTCGCCTGTTCGAGGTGCTTTTTATCCACATCACAAATGGCAACCACACGGGTATCTTCGTACCCAATGTGGCCGCGACCCATGCCACCAACTCCGATAATGGCCTTGTTGAGCCGGTCGCTTGCGGCAATAAAGCCGTTTCCTCCCAGTACATGCCTGGGAATTACCATGATACCTGCCATGGCCAGCGAGGTGTTCAGAAAATTTCTTCTTTTCATGTTAAAGAGTTATTACAGTGTTAATTCATTCAGTCTTGATGTTTGAAAGTCTGCCAATTTCCGCAGCGTAATCCGGATAAATTACCTCGAATATTTCAAACTATTTGGATTCTTCAAACTTAATCAACTTTTCAAAATCTTTGGAGCTAATATCCTGCTGCCTGACCGTCTTTTCGAGATTCAGAAGCGCCAAAATAGACCTTGTTTTTATCGTCCCACCGAATGGCCTGGTATCCGCCATAAATTCCGTTGATATACTCGATCTTGTGACCTTTCCCCAGCAGCTGACGGATGGTTTCATAGGGAATTCCGCTTTCGAGGTAGACCACTCCCCCATCTGTCATCTTTTCTCCGGTAGGTTCGCTGGATCCTTCGTGGCATATACGCGGTGCATCACCTGCTTCCTGAAGGTTCATGCCGAAATCGATCAGGTTGACAACCATCTGGACATGACCCTGGGGCTGCATGGAACCTCCCATCAGTCCAAAGCTGATATATGGCTTGCCGTCCTTCGTGATAAAAGCAGGAATAATGGTGTGGAACGGACGTTTGTGCGGTTCGTAACGGTTCATGTGCGTCGAATCGATCATGAACATCTCACCCCTGTCCTGAAAGACAAAGCCCAGTTTTCCCGGTGTCATCCCTGAACCCATGCCACGGTAGTTGCTTTGGATCAGCGAAACCATGTTACCGTCTTTGTCGGCGGTGGTCATGTAAATCGTGTTTCCCGTTTCAAGATTTCCGGCAGGGTAGCTTTTGGCCGACCTGGCAGGATCGAAAAGTTTCAACCGCTCATCTGCATATTCCTTCGAGATAAGCTTCAGGATCGGTAGTTTGTTGAAATCCGGATCCGCATAATATTTGGCGCGGTCTTCGAAGGCTATTTTTTTCGTTTCCACGAAAGTGTGGATGTATTCCGCACTGCCAAAACCCATCTTCGCGATGTCAAATTTCTCGAGCATGTTGAGCTGTTCCAATACCGCGGTTCCCTGTCCGTTCGGGGGCAATTCCCAGATGTCATATCCACGGTAGTTGGTAGAAATGGGTTCTACCCACTCTGAATGATGGTCTGCCAAATCGCGCATGCTCAGAAAACCGCCTTGTTCGTGCATGTAATCAACCATTTTTTGGGCAATTGCTCCTTTGTAGAAAGCATCACGGCCGCCTGCAGCGATGGTCTCCAAGGTAGATGCCAGGTAAGGATTTTTGAAGATCTCACCTTTGGCAGGCGCCTTCCCGTTGGGCATATAAATTTCTTTAAATCCGGGATACTTCTGCAGACTCTTTGAATTGGAATTCCAGTAATAGGCGATCACCTCGGTAACCGGAAAACCCTCCCTTGCATAGTCGATGGCCGGTTGAAGCAGCGCAGCCACCGGCAGTTTTCCGAATTTCTTGTGCAGTTCAAACCATCCGTCTACGCATCCCGGAACAGAAACAGGCAAAGGTCCCGTTGCCGGAATCCTGGTGATGCCGTTTTTCTTGAAATATTCGTAGGTCAGGTCGTAAGGCGAACGGCCACTGGCATTCAATCCGTACAATTTTTTGGTCCTGGCATCCCACACGATGGCAAAAAGGTCACCGCCAATGCCATTGCTGACAGGTTCGACAAGCCCAAGTACCGCATTTGCGGCGATGGCAGCGTCAATGGCATTCCCGCCTGCCTTCAGGATATCGAGTGCTGCCTGTGTTGCCAGGGGCTGACTGGTGCAGGCCATTCCATGCTGTGCGATCACCTCAGAACGGGTGGCGAAGGTTTTTCCTGTTATCCTATCCTGGGCCATTAATGTCACATTCCAACAAATGCACAGAAACAGCAAAATTGAATTTTTCATGGAGTAGTATTAATGCTCCCCGGGGGGAAGCCTTTGATTGATGCGGTCGTAAATATAATCAATCTTCGAAGGAATATAAAGATGGTGCCACTTACTTTTTCTCAATTTTTCTAACATCCTACACTTCATTGTAGGGCAAGAAAATCAAATTATTTAAGGTAAAACAAGAAATTTATCAGACAAAAATTGACTATTTGATCCACCTAATTTATATGTAAAGTCCCATTAAATCCATATTTTCAAAGAAAATAAAACAATAATACCAGCATTTTTAACGCGAATTATGTTGGTTAACCGGCATTTTTAACGTGAATTTTGTTGGTCTAAAAACATTTTTAACGTGAATTATGTTGGTTACACAGCAATTTTTACGCAATTTTTGTTGGTTTTTCAAAATAAATAACATATATTTGGAAAAAATTAGCATGAACATTCAGCGACACATTGAAACTGTTTGCCTCGAACATCTGTCGTCGAGTGGAAAGATCATGTTGATTTATGGCCCTAGACAGGTTGGCAAAACAACCCTTGTCAAAAATTTGGGCAAAATATCCGGTTTGAAATCAAAATATATTTCGGCAGATCTCAGCAAAAATGAGATGATGTTAATGCAGCGCGACCTGAAGACGCTTTCCGATTTAACCGAAGGGTACCAGCTGCTGATCATTGACGAAGCGCAAAGAATCAAAGAGGTCGGATTGGTTTTGAAGGTACTGTGTGACGAGATGCCACAATTGAAGGTAATTGCAACCGGATCGTCCTCCTTCGAGCTTGCCAATCAAACATCAGAACCGCTGACCGGGAGAAAGACAGTCTTTCACCTGTTGCCTTTCTCTTTGGGAGAGGTCGCCGGCGACCGCAATAAATTTGAATTGGATCAGCAATTGAATGATATTCTTCGCTTTGGCTTGTATCCTGAAGTGTATACGGCCCCAAGCAATCAAAAACAAGGCCTGTTGGGAGAAATCTGCGAATCCTATCTTTTTAAGGATGTCTTTCAGCTCACAACGGTTAAATACACGGTTAAAATCAGGGATTTGTTGCGGTTGCTCGCTTTCCAGGTTGGTCAGTTGGTTTCCATCAATGAATTGTCTCAGAAACTGTCCATCAACCGCGAAACGGTTGAACGATACATTGACCTGTTGGAAAAGGCATTTGTTATTTTCAGGCTGCCGGCCTACAGCCGAAACTTGCGAAAAGAGGTTGCCAAAATGGATAAAATATATTTTTACGACATTGGCATCCGCAACTACTTGATAGACAACTTGAAACCCATAGACCTCAGAGCCGATACCGGCAATCTGTGGGAAAATTTTGTGGTGGCAGAGCGGCGCAAACAACTGCTATACCTCAGCAAAAATGTCCGAAGTTATTTTTGGCGAACCTATACCGGAGCTGAAATCGATTATGTGGAAGAGGGTGAAGATGGATTGATGGGGTTCGAAATCAAACTTTCCAAAGATCGCGTGAAATCACCCAAATTGTGGCAGGATGAATATCATGGCGGATTTCAGCTCGTCAATAGGAAAAACTACCTGGATTTGTTGCTGGAAGGGATGCGTTGACAAAAATTATCCCTACTTTTAAAAATACTTACCACGATTATTGAACTTATGTTAACCGGCAATTTCAGAGAGCTATACGATCGGCTTGTGCCCGTCATAGACCGATTTAGAATCTTTCACGATCCGCTTCACACGCTGGCTTTCGGGACAGATGCCAGTTTTTACCGGTTGATACCCAAAATGGTGATCAGAGCCATCAATGAGGAGGAAGTTTCCTTGATACTGGAAGAATCTTCCAGACTCATGATACCTGTTACATTTCGGGCCGCGGGAACGAGCCTTTCAGGACAGGCAGTAACAGATTCATTACTGGTTATTGCCGGAAACCACTGGAAAAAAGCCGTGATTGAAGAGGATGGTGCGGCCATCCGGCTTCAGCCCGGACTCACAGGCAGGGAAGCCAACGCCTTACTTGCCAAATACGGCCGGAAAATCGGACCCGATCCGGCCTCCATCAATGCCGCCATGATTGGTGGAATTGCCGCCAACAATGCCAGTGGAATGTGCTGTGGGATTGCTGAGAACTCCTACCAGACATTGCTGAGCATGCGGGTTTTGCTTGAGGATGGTTCGGTGGTGGATACCGGCGATGAGAAAAACTGTGCCCTTTTCAGGGAATCTCGTGCCAGTTTGCTCAACCAGATCACCCTATTGCATGAGTTTGTGGCCGAGCATGAGACGCTTTCAGACAGGATCAGGCACAAATATAAAATGAAAAACACCACGGGTTACAGTCTGAATGCACTGGTCGATTTTTCAGATCCGTTAGAAATCTTGCAGCATCTGATGATCGGATCGGAAGGTACCCTCGGATTCATCTCTGAAATAAGATACAGAACAGTCATTGAACATGCATTCAAAGCCAGTTCCCTGATGTTCTTCCCCAACATCCATGAGGCTTGCAATGCTGTCATTCTCTTGCAGAAAATGCCTGTTGCCGCGGTTGAACTGATAGACAGGGCCGGACTCAGATCTGTCGAAAACGAACAGGGTTTGCCTGCAGACCTCAGGGTACTGGACCATGAAGTGTGTGCCTTGCTGGTTGAGACGCGTGCCAACCTCACTGAAACGCTGGAGGACCAGATCAGGGAGATCATTGCCTCCATCCGGGGAATTCCGGTCGTGAATCCGGTGCTTTTCACCACTGATCCAACCGAGTGCGATCATCTCTGGAAAATCAGAAAAGGAATGTTTCCCTCTGTAGGAGCCATGCGAAAAAAGGGAACTACCGTGATCATTGAAGATGTTGCATTTCCTGTCGAAAGGTTGGCAGAAGCGACTCTCGACCTGCAGCAACTGTTTGAAAAATGGGGTTACCACGAAGCAGTCCTGTTCGGACACGCTCTGATGGGAAATCTGCACTTTGTTTTTACACAGGATTTCGGAATAGAGGCGGAAGTCGAACGCTATAAAAACCTGATGGAGGAGTTGGCAGAACTGGTCGTTCAGAAATATGACGGGGCACTTAAGGCCGAACATGGTACCGGAAGGAATATGGCACCATTTGTGGAAATGGAATGGGGTGCGGAAGCCTACCAGCTGATGAAAAGGATCAAAACCATTTTTGATCCGAATAACCTGCTCAATCCGGGAGTTATCATCAACTCCGACCCTCAGGCTCACCTGAAAAATCTGAAACCGATCCCCGATGCACATCAGGAAATTGACAAATGCATCGAATGCGGATTTTGCGAACCCTCCTGTGTGGCCTCCGAACTTACCCTTACCCCGCGTCAGCGGATTGTGGTGTACCGCGAAATGGCGGGACTCCGAAAATCAGGCAAGGAACCCCATTTGCTAGCTTCCCTTCACCATACTTACAGGTATGCCGGCAATGAAACCTGTGCGACTGACGGACTTTGTGCGACTGCATGCCCGGTAAAAATAGATACCGGCAAACTGATTAAATCCATCCGTCAGCAAGAGATCGGATCGGGACAATACCGAGGCCTTTGGGTTGCTGACCGGATGGCTCTGGTGACCCTATGGATGAGCAAGGGATTGTCGCTCGTCTCCTTTTTCCACAGAGTTCTGGGCACCAGAATGATGACGGGCATTTCGAACAGCCTGCGTGTGATCTCTTTCAACAAAGTCCCTTTATGGAACCCGTGGATGCCAACGGGTGCCAAAAAGATTCAACCGCAACCATCCGGTCAGGTTTCCCGATCGGGGAAGGTTGTCTATTTTCCATCCTGTATCAACAGAAGCATGGGACCTTCCGGGCACGGAAAAGAAGAACAGCTGACACAGGTCATGTTGAAGTTGTTGCAAAAGGGCGGTTTTGACGTAATCTATCCCGAAAATCTCGCAGAATTATGTTGCGGCATGGCATTTTCGAGCAAAGGTTACACAGAAGCCGGCAGAAAGAAATCTGAGCAGTTGGAAAACGCACTCCTGAAAGCCAGTGAAAATGGCAGCTATCCGGTACTCTGCGATATGAGTCCATGCCTTTACACAATGCGCGAAAATATGCGGCCTGGAATGAAATTGTATGAACCTGTTGAATTTATCATCGATTACCTACTGCCGGTGCTGAATATTCAGCCATTGGAAGAAACCATCGCCGTATTTCCGGTTTGCAGCCTGAAAAAACTGGGACTGGAAAACAAACTTACTGAACTTGCCAGACTTTGCGCCAGAGAGGTGGTAGTCGCGGAAACCAACTGCTGCGGTTTTGCGGGAGACAGGGGCTTCTCCTTTCCTGAACTGAACAGACATGGTTTACGCACTATGAAAGAGCAACTGCCGGTATCCGTTCTTCGCGGTTATTCGAACAGCCGCACCTGCGAAATCGGACTGAGCCAGCATTCCGGTATACCCTTTCAATCCATCGTCTATTTGGTCGATCAGGTTAGTTCGGCTAAGACTTAAGTATATTTCAAAGGGAAATCAATTAAATAAGCATCTGGAGCTGAGTCTGACAATTGCCCTTTGCCTTTTTCGTATTCTCGTCATTTGGAGTCAATTCGAGGCTCATATTCAACCATTTAATGGCTTCATTCAACTCGCGCCTTGCCCTTTCATTCTCCGCCTTGAAAGCCTTGTCGGCTGAGGTAATTTTTCCTGCATTAACCTGTGCTACTGCATTTTTCAAAATATCCAAAGCCAAATGGTAATGTTTATCTCCTTCAGTATCATAGACTTTGGAAAGTGATCCCTTCAATGCCTTGGAGTTGGGCACTTTGACCAGACCATCCTTCAATGTCTGCAAATAACCATCACTATCCTTCTGTGCCTGCATGACGCAGGCGCGGTATTGGTAAGCCATATCAAGGTTATAGCCAGCGGCGATCGACATATCGAAATATTTCAACGACTTTTTCATGTCGTTGGCACTGTAGGCGCATGTTCCCATGGTATAAATCATCGCGTTATCTATTGGCTTTTTTCCCCATACAGCCAATGCTTTCTCATAATTGGTGAGTGCAACAGCATATTGTTTGGCAGCCAAAGCCTTGTCTCCCGCACTTTTCAGGGTGACTGGATTTTGGGCATTCAGCGCAGAAAAGCTGAAGCATAAAAGCAGAACTACGATCATGTTTTTCATGACAAATAATTTTTGGTTATTGTTGGATATTTAGAATTGATATTTCATTTACCGCCTCACGGCATCAACCGTTTCAGTTCATTACAAAGTTGATGGCACAACTATCTAATTTCTATTATGATAAATTACATCCTAACAGAATACCTATAAAGTTAATTTAAAAAATCAAGGATTGAACTGATCCGTGTGGAAAAAACCAAGAATATTTAAAATAAGATCCACGTAGGTTTGGGCGGTGGTCAAATCGGGGTCGATTTGCAGACACCGGCGGAAGCAGTTGAGCGCTGCTCCCCAATTCTGACTGCTGTAATGAATCTCGCCGGACAAAAAAGAGGCACCTGCATTTTCAACCAAAGAGGCATGAGCCAGCAGTTCAAGGGCCTTTGCCGGCTCTCCCTGCTTCCATGCAGAACGGGCAGCAATTATCAAATCGACTTCATCTGTATGCATAAACATTGAATCTTTATATCGTACCAGACGGTTCATCATGCGTCTATATTTCCATTTTTCATCTTAACACCATAACAGGATGATTCCAACTCTTCCAGCCGTCCAATAGTGCCTGGGCTCACCCATCGGATCTTGTCACCGAATCCACTCCTTTGATGTTCTTCAGTTTCTGCATCAAAAAATCAAGATGACTGAGATCGTTGACATACACCCGCAATATCCCTTCGAATGAGCTGTTCTCGCTGTTGATGGTGATGGAACGCATCTGCACCCCCACATCCTTGGCAATGATATGGGTCAAATCGTTCACAAGTCCCATCCTGTCTGAGCCGGCCACCCTCACGGTAGCCTGGAAAGAATTTCTTTTCCCGGTAGAACGCCATTTGGCCTTGATCAATCGATAAGGATACCGTTCAATCATCTGTTTGGCATTCGGGCAACTGACCCGGTGAATCTTGATCCCCTCGCGAATCGTGACAAATCCAAAAATATCGTCACCAAAGATCGGATTGCAGCAGGCCGCCAGTTTATAGATCACATTTTTAAGATCGTTGTCTATCACCAGAAAATCATCCCCCGAATCAAAAGCAAGTTCTTTCAGTTCGGTGGGTGCGAGAATTTCGGCCAAACGTTCCTTTGGGCTTACTTCTTCCTGAATCCTGACCACCTCCTTGGTGGCCAGCGGATCAATCTTACCTGTCGAGATCTGGTAATAGAGTTCTGTGGCCAGTTTGAGTTTGAAATGTTTCAGCAAATCCCTGATGACCTGATCGTTCAACTCAATTTTCCAATTCTTGAATTTCCTCCTGAGTATCTCCTTGCCATTTTCAGCTTCCCGCTTTTGTTCTTCATTCAGGCTCGCTTTGATCCTAGATTTCGCCTTGGTGGTAATTACAAAATCGAGCCAGTCGAGCTTGGGCTTTTGATTGTTGGAGGTTTCAACGATGGGCTGGTCACCATTTTTCAGCTGATACTTCAGGGTAACCAATTTCCCGTTCACTTTGCCACCCACGCAATGGTCTCCGATTTGGGAATGAATTTCGTAGGCAAAGTCAAGCAGTGTTGCACCCGCCCGAAGTTTGATCAGGTCGCCTTTGGGGGTGAAGACAAAAATTTCATCGTCATAAATATTGACTTTGAAATCTTCAATGAAATCTGCCGGACTTAATTGCGGATTTTCAAGTATCTCACGGATATTTTTCAACCAGTCATCCAACTCTTTTCCGCCGGCTTTTCCCTCCTTGTAACGCCAATGCGCGGCCAAACCGTTTTCGGCCACATCATCCATCCTTCGTGTGCGGATTTGTACCTCCACCCACTTTTTATCCGGGCCGAGCACAGTGGTATGCAGCGATTCGTAACCGTTCGACTTCGGAAAGGTAATCCAGTCCCGCAACCTTTCCGGATTGGAAAGATATTCCTCGGTTACCACGGAAAATACCTGCCAGCATTCGGCCTTTTCATTTTCAGGTTTTGAGTTCAGGATGACGCGGATGGCAAAAAGGTCGTATACCTCATGAAAATCAACCTCCTGCTTGTTCATTTTGTTCCAGATCGAAAAGATCGATTTGGTACGCGCCTTCATTTCGAAATCATAACCCCTGCTTTTGAGTTTTTTCTCGATCGGCTTGACGAAGGCGGAGACAAAATTAGCCCTTTCAGTTTTCGTCTCCTGTAATTTATCTACAATGTTTTTGTATTCCTGCGGATGCAGGTATTTTAGGGAAAGATCAAGCAATTCTGAATTGATTTTGTACAAGCCGAGCCTGTGGGCCAACGGGGCATATAGATGCCACGAATCGACAGAAATACGTTTCTGCAGAACTTCAGGCAAATTGCCCAGGGCACGCATATCCTGGAGTTGATCGGCAATTTTAATCAGAATGACCCGCACATCTCCCGACAATGCCAGCATCAGTCGCCTGAAATTCTCACTTTGAATGGCAATATTCTCGGTATTCAGCGAATTAATTTTGATAATGCCTTCCAAAATTTCGGCAACTCCCTGCCTATATTCTTTGGTGATTTCGGCAGCAGAAAACGGATGATTTTTTTGGTCAAAAATATTGTGCAACAGACATACAATCAGCGAATCAGTAGATAAACCCAGCTCAAGTACAGCTATCCGGGCTACCGAAATAGAATGGTGAAGAATATATTCTCCGTTTTCCCATTGTGACTCCCCCAGAATTGAAATAGCCTGGTCCATGGCATGATGAACCATCGGAAAATCTTTTTCCGGAACATGTAACTGACACTCAGTGATTAATGCCCTGTAGCTCTCTTTGATACGTTCTATGCCTGATTTTTCCATGTCTGAAAATTTATAGTTCAGCGAACCAGCTCCATCTCTCCAAAAAACTGTGGCAGATGAAAATCAGGAGATTCCGATTCGATGCTGTTCCAGGAGAGGAAATGGGGTTGCTTCGTGAGATCTCCGCATTTGTATAGGTTGGCTTCAAAAGAACTTCCCGGTTTAAGACCGACCAGATTCAGCGGAATTGCCACAGCCAGTTCCCAATTAAATTCATCCCCTTCCGCTGGCAGACTTTTGCCGGCTAAAGCGGGAAACCGCAGAATCTGATTCATTTCTTCCAATGGCAGAAATTCCCTCACCGATTTTGTTCCTAAGGCCGACAGGCAAATTCCCAGGGCATTGAATTCAAAATTGCGGTAAGCAATATCCCCTTCAGTGGATAGGCTTTCTTGATCCGCCCCAATACAGGAAATAAAAAATTCAACACAAGAATCTTCCCAGACTGCCTCGTGATCTTCAGAGGCTTTCACCCTAAAATAATCATTCTCAACTTCAAAATGAAGCCACAGGTATTCTGTTGAATATCCTGCATAAAACCGGACAATAGGTCTATACGGAAATTCCGGCCAGTTGATGATGCCGATGGTTGCACCAACACCCCTCTGTTTGATATATGATCTTATTTCATCGTGATCCTGACTTAACGGATCACCCATCAAAGGAATCATCAATTTTTTGCTGGCAGATATTGACATAACAGGTCGGCATAATAATGTGAGGGTAATATTAATTCAAAATGGCATTAAAAAAAAATACTATTTTTAGGTAGAAATAAAATAAGCCTCCCATGCTGAGAAAGTGGATGAACCGTATTGCCGTTATGATTGGCCTTTTAGGGCTGGGATTCCTCCTTTTTGTGCTGTGGATCAACCTGGAAGTTACGAAAACCGGCAAGCAATACTCCTACAACTCGGTTAATTCCATCCCGCACAATCATTGTGCCGTTGTATTGGGTACAAGCAAATTTCTGAGCGCCGGCAAAGAAAATCTCTATTACAACTATCGTATCCAATCGGCTGTTCTGCTTTATAAAAGTAAAAAGATAGATTATATCATTGTCAGCGGTGACAACAAACACCGGAGTTACAATGAGCCTGTCTCCATGTTCAATGATCTGGTTGAAGCAGGAGTTCCAAAAGAGCGCATCATCCTCGATTATGCGGGTTTTCGTACCCTCGATTCGGTGGTTCGCTGTTTCATGGTATTTGGCCAGCACCAGTTTACCATAATTTCGCAACCCTTTCACAATCACAGGGCGGTATACATCGGACGAAAAAGAGGACTGGAAGTGATTGCCTACAATGCCGGAGACCTCAACGGAAGACCATCCGTGAAGGTTGTTTTGAGGGAAATCGGAGCCAGAGTACTGCTTGCCTACGATCTGTTAAACGGCACACAACCGCATTTCCTGGGAGAACAAATCAAAATTCCCGACTGAAGACCATCGTCGTGGTAACGCTTGTTGCTCTATTTCATCAAAGTGGAAAGCATTTTTCGTTGGCATCGTTGCACAACTTCCAAATCCAATTTTCCTGGTAAGCCAGATTTAAGATTAAGGTAACGCAGCGCATCAATGTATTATGATTCCATTAAATCATGATTCATGTGTATTCATTTTCAAATTATTAGTAGGTAATTTGTAGTTGAATGTAAAATATGGAAAAGACATTTAAAAAAATAGAGGAAGTTGAAAAGATGTTGCTCAATGTGGGCACCTTGCTAATGAGTTCCGGGGCGAGTACAGGAAGAGTCAGAACAACCGTGAACCGGATTGCCGATGCCCTGGGTTTCAACATCGAACTGTTAATTACCAACCGTTCCCTGATGCTGAAGGTCATTGATGAAGAGTCTGATCACTTCACCGCCAGCCTGAAGCGTACCTCGCCGCACGGAGTCAACTTCAGGGTTGTTTCGGGAATCAGCAAAATGAGCTGGAAGGTGGTAGAGGAAAACTGGGATATTCAGCAGATCAATGCAGAAATTGACCGGCTGGTTGCCTTGCCCCACTATCCGCGACTGATCATTCTCGCCTCGGTGGCACTGGCCGGAAGCTCATTCTGCGCACTTTTCGGGGGAAAAGGAGTTGAACTCGCAGTTGCATTTGTGGCCACCTTCGTTGGATTATTCGTCAGGCAGGAATCGCATAAAAAGCGGTTCAATCCTTATGTCTCCGTCTTTTTCGCCTCGTTCGCAGCTTCACTCCTATCGGGATTGTCTGTTAAACTGGGTATCGGCAGTTCTCCCGAACTTGCATTTGCCACTTCTGTATTGTTCCTTGTACCCGGAGTTCCGCTGATCAATTCATTTACCGATATGATTGACGGGAACGTCCTGAACGGTATTACCCGTGGAATCCATGGGTTGATCATCGCTTTCGCCATTGCGCTCGGCTTGCTGTGCGCTAAATTTCTTCTAAATATATAAGCCATGGAGTGGATCGGTCTTTTAGAAAAAGGATTTTGGGCAGGATTTGCAGCGCTGGGGTTTGCCATCCTGTTTAACGTGCCGCAGCGAACGCTCTTCATCATCTGGGGAATGGGCGCACTGGGCGGATTTACCAAATTTTTAATGCTCGGCCTGCAGGTAAACATCGTACTATCTTCGCTCGCCGGCGCTTCCCTGATTGGAGTATTGAGCGTTTATGCGGCACACAACAAGCAGGCGCCACCACTTGTATTTTCGATTCCATCTGTCATTCCGATGGTTCCGGGTGCATTTGCCTACCGGATGATGCTTGGTTGCATGGAACTGGCAGGAACGACCAGTAATTCGGAGAGCTACCTGAAAACTCTTGCCGAAACAACCAACAACGGACTCAAAGCCATTTTTATTTTGATTGCCTTGTCTGCCGGAGTGGCTATTCCCATGCTGGTAACCAGGAAGGACACCTTTAAGCGGATCAGGAGCAGCGTGGAGCAGGAGTAAATCATATCAAACAAACGAAAAGGCGGAAACTTGTTATTCTTTACAAATCAAAAGAATAACAGGAAATGAAACATCAGGACCCTGACTGATTGCATCAATCTAAAAAAAGAAAATTCTTTGATCTGCATTTTCAGATCTGATGATTCTACACTTCAATGTATGCGCCGAAATGATGCCCGGGTAAGGGCGGCGTGAGGGGAAGGAAACCACTGACTATTTTTTGACCTTTCATGACGAGCGGTTTTTCAGCCTCCTTCTTTTGGCAAAAAGCTTGAAAATTATCCGTCTTCGAATAGAAAATCCGCATCGATCCGTTTGAACCAGCCTCCAGATGTTCACTCACCATTAAGGCCACCGCACCCATGGTATACCTTCCATTGATTTCAACCATGGGATGAAACAGGTAAGATCCATCGTCGGATTTGCAGATCATCGCATCCACGCCAATCCACCCTTCGTACATCGTGGAGTATCCGCTTTTCGACAATGCCTCCACCAACAGATCGATAACTTCAGCATCGTGCTCTTCAATGAATCCGGAAATTTCCTTTGGAGTATCCGGATTATCCTTCAGAAATGTACTTATATATCGTCCTTTTGGGTCTGTATCAAAAAATGTCCGTCCCCGGTAACGGATCTTCCCCGCATGGGACATAAACTGGTAGGAAAGATCTGCCACCTTCTCCAGCCATCGCTCAACGGTGACAAACCCCTGCTGGTTCAGCATGCCCGAAAGCAGTTCATCGTTCTTTTTCTTCGAATCCACATTGGGAAAAAGCAGCAATCCCCTGCCGGAAGAGCTCCAGGGTGATTTCACCACTGCCTTGTCGTGCCTGTTCAATTGGAATTGGATCTGATCGAGGGAATTGCAAACAACCGGCAAATCAGTTTGATTGGGCAGCCAGCCAGCATTGGATTTTGAGAGCAAATCATTCAGCAGGCCGATCGCCGTCAGCCGGCTGTAGAGGTTTTTGTGTCCGGGTTGCCATTTCGCTACCGACGAATTTCTGAAACCCTCATTGCAGGAGGGAATAACATTTCTGAACAAATGAACGACAGCCGGACTCCAGCCCCAGGGCCGAAGAGTACCTTTGGAATCCGACATCCATGCCGTGTCCGCCAATACCTGCTGAAGCGTCAAAAATCGTGGCAACCTGAACCCAAGTGCTTTCATCCGATCTTCAAAATCCGAATCAATTGCTCCCTGAACCAGAACCTGGTCATTATCCTCACCCAGCCATCCGGGAAGATACCCAAGGTCGGCCTCAAACTTCCTGAGTAAAGCCGGGGCCGTGTAATAGGGCGACCCGTTCGCTATGGCAGGTTCACAGGTTGGGTTGAAAAAGTAAATATCCGGATGCATTTGAAATTGAATAAATTCGACCATTCAACGATGCGCACAGGACGATTTCCGAAAGGCATGCGAAAGAATTGGGAAACACAAAGTAAGATAATTCCCCTTGCATGTGCATCTCCTTATTTAATTTAATTCACATGAAGAATCGAAGATCGTCGAAACTCTTTCACGAAAATTCATTTTCGGCATTTGGGAAAACATCCTTTTTTGATCCTAGACCTTTTAATCTATACCGAAATGTCTTTTTAACCCTCTGCTTCATCTGAAGGTGTTTTCAACCATTTTTAAATAATCTGATTTCATCCCATATCATTTGATATTAGATATTCTTAATTGGTTTCTTTCCAAAAGAATCAACCGCAGTATTGCCTCATGGCCAGAATGTCGGATTATTCTTACTAAATTTGCACCATATAGATTAAACATCCTTTCCATGAAAACGCCAAAATTTTTGATCTGCAGCGATCCGCTCAACGAAGAATCAGCCGAAATGATCCTTCACTCCCACCGGCCAAGGTATTTGGCGCAGGTTACTCCAATCACTTTCACTGAGATTGAAAACAGACCCGAAAAATCATTCGCTGACGCTCTGTACGTTAACAACGAAGGGGTTATGGAGATTTATCGCATTGCTGTTGTCGAAATTTATGATCGTGCGGAAGAGGATGACCTGCAGGACGAAGTTTTTCCTGCTACGGATTATTTCTGCAAATACCTGCAGTTGATGGAGCAGGAAGAAGGTTTTACTCCTGGATTTCCTGTCAAAGACTTCAGCCCTGAATTGCCCGGATTGAAAATCCTGCATGCTCCTGAGTTATGGACCGTAGTGTACAATGGACTGATTGCAGAATTCGGCACGGAAGAGGAAATGGATGATTTTCTGGAAAGCGATCTGAACATTGATGCGGACATGCTCGACAAAGGGGTTATCAATGAGTTTGAATAGTTGAGTTTTTCTTTTTCATCAGATAATAGTTGGAAAGCGGAAATCCTATCACCGAAAGCAGGATGATCAGGGTACCTGCGTAAAATCCGGTTGTCATCTTTTCTGTTTCACCGAAAATAAAAAATGCCATAATGATGCCGTAAACGGGTTCGAGATTGATGGTAAGTGTTACGGTAAACGCTGTAAGATGTTGCATCACTGCTACCTGCACGGTATGGGCAAAAGCGGTACAGATCGTTCCCAAAAGAATCAAATAGAAAAGATCGGAAGAAGTGGGAACCAAAAATGGCTGAGTGCTGCCTCTTCCCGAGGCAGCCATGTAAATGGTTAAGGCAATCACCCCCCCGATCATCTCATAAAAACTGATCTTGACGGCCTTATGTCTGGCCACCAGTTTCCTGTTAAGTACCGTAAACAATCCGGCCAGGAATGCGGACAGCAAAGCTACCGAGATACCCAGGGCATATCGGTTTTCAAACCTGAAAATAAGGTAAAGTCCGGCGATGATGACCAATCCGATCAGCACCTCGGCGAAATTGATCCGCTTGCGGTAGAAAAAAGGCTCCAAAAAACTGGTAAACAATGCTGTAGTGGCAAAACAACCCAAGGCAACGGATACATTGGACAATTTGATGGCTCCATAAAAAGTAACCCAATGGATAGCGATGATGACTCCGACACCGAAAAACTGAAACAGAACTTTGCGTGGCACAAATAAATCTATTTTCTTAATTTTCAGATAGATGTAAAATGTAACAATGGCAATCAACATCCGGTACCATACCAGTTCGAGTGCCGGAAGTGAAATCAGTTTTCCCAAAATTGCGGTAAATCCATAAATCAGAACGATCAGGTGCAATTTCAGATAGGTAGAAAGCAGTTTTTTTCTCAAAACGGGCAATATTTTCTGCAAAAATAACAAGGTTTAAGATAACTGTTAACTTTGTATTCCTTTTAATCGCAGAAACTGTTCAAAAGAGATTGCAGATCCTATTTTTTGTCATCCAAAGAAGCTTGAACCTGGCTCTTCCTCTCATTTGAGTTGCTTTCTTGAAAGAAGGATTGTTTAATAATTTAAAACAAAACCAGATGGTTCTAGACAGTATTCAAAATGCAGCCCGTTACATGCATTTGGGGAAAGGAATAGCCAATGCTCTCCGTTACATTCAGGACAACGACCTCGCAAAGGTACAAGCCGGAAGGTACGAAATTGAAAATGACAAATTGGTGATGATTGTTTTTGAATCAAACAACATCAACACCAATGAATGTAAACTGGAGGGGCACCGTCGTTACATCGACCTTCAATACTGGGTGACCGGGTCCGAACTGATGGGACACGAAATTTTAAATTCACAACCCGTACTGGTTGAATACAACGAAAAGAC